>ONQW01000013.1:5990-34887 GCA_900320025.1 uncultured Lachnospiraceae bacterium | reverse complement strand
CTGCGCGTCAGCGGCGGAGGGCAGGCCGATTCTATGGATCGTGGTGCCCTGCTACAACGAGGAGGCAGTGCTTCCGATCACCGCGCCGCTGTTTCTCGGGAAGATTCAGAGCCTTGCCGCGGCGGGCAAAATCAGCGACAGGAGCCGGGTGCTGTTTGTCAACGACGGATCGAAGGACAAAACATGGCAGCTGATCACGGATTTTGCGGCGCAGGATGCCCATTACATCGGGATCAGCCAGAGCCGGAACCGTGGGCATCAGAATGCGGTGCTGGCCGGGCTGATGGAGGCGAAGGACGTCTGCGACATCACCATTTCGATCGACTGCGACGGGCAGGACGATATTGACGCGATGGATCAGATGGTGGACGAGTATCTGAAGGGCGCGGAGGTGGTTTATGGCGTCCGTTCCTCCCGGGCGACGGACACCTGGTTCAAGCGGACCACGGCGGAGAGCTTCTACCGGCTGCTGAACCGCATGGGTGCCGAGGTCGTCTATAATCACGCGGATTACCGCCTCATCAGTGCCAGAGTCCTGCAGTCCTTCGCGGATTTTGAAGAGGTCAATATTTTCCTCCGCGGGCTGGTGCCGCTCGTCGGATATCCGAGCGCAAAGGTCTACTACGAACGGCATGAGCGCATGGCGGGAAGCAGCCACTATCCGCTGAGCAAAATGCTGGCGCTCGCCTTTGACGGAATCACGAGCCTGTCGGTCAAGCCGATCTCGATCATCACCGGGTTCGGCGGCGTCGTGAGTCTGGTAGGATTCATTGGAATTGTGTGGGCCATCGTGATGGCTGCGATCGGGCACACGGTTGCGGGCTGGGCATCGACGGTCTGCATCATCTGTTTCCTCGGCGGCATTCAGCTGCTTTCGCTGGGTGTGATCGGGACGTATATCGGGAAAATTTATCTGGAGACAAAGCGGCGGCCGCGCTATATCATCAGTGAGCGGACCTGGGCGCCGTATCGGCGGCATTATAAAGGCTGAGGGAGTGTCATGACACGCTGCGCTGCGTCAGGGGCGGGATCATTTGCTGCTCCTGACGGACGGGCGGGTTCATGCGAAATGATCTGCTGCGGACGACGCCGGAAGTGCAGTACGGGTATCAATCAATATGAGGCTTGACAGGTATCTTGCGGATATGGGCATCGGAACCCGGAGCGGCCTGAAGAAGGCAATCCGGGCCGGTGCTATTTTTGTGAATGGCGTTCCGGTGAAAAAGGCCGACACCGCGGTCGGACCGGAGGATCGCGTGGAATATGAGGGGAAGCCGGTCGTCTGGCATGCCGTGGAATATTACATGATGAACAAGCCGACCGGCGTGATCAGCGCGACGGAGGATCCGCGTCAAAGGACGGTGCTGGATCTTCTTCCCCCTGGAACACGGCGCGATCTTGCGCCGGTCGGGCGTCTCGACAAGGACACGGAGGGACTGCTTTTGCTGACAAACGACGGGCAGCTGGCGCACAGCCTCCTCGCGCCGGGGAGGCATGTGCCCAAGCAGTATCTGGCAAAATTGGACCGCCCGTTTTCGGACGAGGATGTCAGACGGTTCGCAGAGGGGCTTTCCGTGCCGGAGGACGGGACGGCAGGGACCGCCAGAGGCCGGGCGGCATTCCGGGCGGCTCCGGCCAGACTGTGGGCGGCAGAGGACAAAGACGAAGACAAGGGAAAAGGCATAGGCATAGGCAAAGACAAGGACATAGGCAAGGGCAAAGACAAGGACAAAGGCAAAGACAAAGACAAAGACAAAGACAAAGACACGTGGGCTGTGGTGGAGATCACCGAGGGCCGCTATCATCAGGTGAAGCGGATGTTTGCCGCTGTAGGAAAACAGGTTTTGTTTCTGAAACGGCTGTCGATGGGCACACTGGTGCTGGACCCGGCGCTGGCGCCGGGCCAGGTGCGGCCGCTGACCGGAGAGGAACTGCGGACACTGCACGACAGCGTGGGGCGGGGGAGAACAGGAACGGTATGAGTAAAAAGGTGGAAGCGCTGGGCACGGATTTTGACACGGAGAGAGTGCTCGCGGATCGGAAGAAATGCCGGAAGTATGACCAGTGCGGGCTGGGGGAGGAATTTCTTTATTTCGGGAGTACGATGCACCCGCGGCATTACTATATCCCTTACGGGGAGGTGAAGCGGGTTTACAAGCGGGTGTCGGGCAGCGATCTGGCCGGGAAGGGATTCCTCGCACCGGTTCTGTATCTGGTAGTGGAGTACGGGGATGGGAAGGAGCGGCAGTGTTCGTTCCGCTATCTGCAGGACTGCGACGCCATGCAGAACGAACTGGAGCGGACGCATCCTGAGATCAGCCAGCTCTCACCGAAGGGCGAGGAGAAGAAGCGGGAGAGAGAGGAAATCGAGGCGCGGATGGCCCGCAATGAGCTGTCGGAAACAGCCCGGGCGGCGCAGAAGCAGCTGGAGGAAGCCCGCTGGGAGGTCCACAAGCATCAGGCGATGAGCGATAAGATGGCCGCCATGGCAAAGCTCAAGCGCCACGCCGACCTCTTCCGGCCATGGGTGGGCGCGGTCGCAGTCACTGTCCTGGCAGCAGGAGGCGTGGTCACCGCAGCCGGTGCGGTGTTCATCCGGAGAGGGAGCCGCATGGCCGGGCTGCTGATGGTCCTCTTCGGCATCATGATGATGTTCACGATGGTGAGCAGCCGGGCGCTCCCGAGCAAGCTGACAAACCGGAAGCGGCGCGACCGGGAGTATCAGGAGGCTGTGGAAGCGATGGGGAGGGCGCTCAAAGGATACCGGGGGCTTCCGATTCCTGTCTGGTACGCCCATCCTGTTGTCTTTGACCGCCTGATTCGTATTTTGCAGGAAATGCGGGCTGAGACGGTGGATGAGGCACTCGCCGTACTCAAGGAAGACCTCCGCGCGATGGACAACACGACGGTCCTTTCGAAGGAGGACTACGAGGAGGTTGTGAAGATCAAGCCGCTCTTTACGGTGAGAAACTATCAGTGAGCGGGAAATTATTCTGAGGCGGAAAACAGGTGTAGACAGGAGCGGCAGTCAGCCGGCCGCAGACTGGCAGCAAGGACCGGAAATGGCTGAATTGAAAATCGAAATGCAGGTGAGAAATCTCTTTCAGCCAAAGACTGGAAAGAAATGACTGAATTGAAAATTAAAGTGCAGGTGAGAAATCCCTTTCAGCCAACGTTTGGAAAGAAATGGCTGGAAATGGGGAACAAATTATGAAATAAATATAAAGTTTTCCGTTGAAATCGATAAGAAATCGCAGTATTATTCTCATTAAATATCAATGGCCATAGCTTTCAAATATAACTGAAGCGGAGAGAGGCTGACGCCCCGGCGTGGGACGCCCTCTGCGTCAGCGGGCGGCGGCCAGGAGGAGGGTAACATAACATGGCAACATTTCTTATCGGTCTCGTGATTCTTATCTGCGGCGGCGCGCTGTACGGTAAGTTCTGCGAGAATATTTTCGGACCGGACGACCGCGAGACGCCGGCCTATTCGAGGCAGGACGGCGTGGACTATGTCCCCATGAAGACATGGCGGAACAGCCTGATCAACCTGCTGAACATTGCCGGAACAGGTCCGATCATGGGACCGATTCAGGGTATTCTGTTCGGGCCGGCGGCGTTTCTGGCGATTCCGATCGGCAACGTGATCGGCGGCTCGATGCACGACTATTTCTCGGGCATGATCTGCACGCGGGACGGCGGCACACAGATGCCGGATTTTGTGAAGGATTACACAAACCGGACCGTATACGTTCTGTATGATGTATTCATCTGCCTGCTTCTGCTGCTTGTCGGCGCGGTGTTCATCTACACGCCCGGCGACATTGCGACGACGCAGATCTTCAAGTGGTCCGGCGCGGCGACCGATCCGACGACCTGGATCGTGTATATTGTCATCTTCGCCTACTATTTCCTGGCGACCTGCCTGCCGATCGACAAGCTGATCGGCCGTGTCTATCCGATCTTCGGTATCATTCTGGTGTTCTCGGCACTCGGTATTTTTGTCGCGATCTTCGCGCATCAGTATCCGCTGACGAATATCTGGGACAACTGGAATACGGTATCCAGCACAATCCAGGGCGTGGACGCCACCGGCGCCGCCGTCACCATCAACGCGTCGGGTTTTGACTACGGCACGTACTTCAACGCCAGCCACTTTATTCCGGTGTTCTTCCTGACGGTTGCCTGCGGCATCCTCTCCGGATTCCACAGCACACAGACCGCGCTCGTGTCAAGAACCATTGAGTCGGAGAAGAACGGCCGGATGTGCTTCTACAACATGATGATCGTGGAAGGCTTCATCGCGATGTGCTGGGCAGCCGGAACAATGGCGATGATCAACCTCGGCGCGGCGAACGGCGGTCTCTCCATGATGGGGAACAGCTATCTGCAGCTCACGACCGCGGAGAAGGCGCTCACGAACGGCGCGCTGAACGCGTCCTACATTCAGGCCGGGGATCAGTTCTTCCACCAGATCGGCGCGGCAGCTGTGACAGGTGTCGTCTGCCGTGACGCACTCGGCAGCATCGGCGGCACGATCGCCCTCATCGGCGTCGTGGTTCTTCCGATCACCTCCGGCGATACCGCACTCCGCGCACTGCGCCTGACACTGGCCGATTCCCTGCACATCCGCCAGGAGAACAACAAGCAGCGCATCGCGCTGGCTGCACCGGTGTTCGCTCTGGTCTTCGTGATTCTGCTCTGGGCAAAACGGGATGCAGAAGGCTTCAGCAGACTTTGGAGATACTTCGCATGGTCCAACCAGATGATCTCCCTGTTCGCGCTGGCCTGCATAGCCGCCTGGATGTTCAAGAGCGGCAAGAGCAAATTCGTCTGGGTGCCGCTCATCCCGGCTGCGTTCTATGCGTTTGCAACCTGCTCGTTTATTGTGCATAATCCGAAACAGCTCCCGGGCGCTTCGGTGATGAGCTGGACGGCGGCCTATATTATTGCGGCGGTGTTCACCATCTGCTATCTCGCGCTCTGCGTGGTAAACGGCAGGAAGAAGGCGGCGCAGGCAAAGGCCTGAGAAGGAAATGAAGATTTTCCGGACAGAATGTCCGGCTGACGGGAATCGCCCGGTGCCTGCGCACCGGGCGATTCTGGCTTTGTCCCTAACGAGTTTAGCATGGTCGGGACAATTTTTGTCCCGACCATGCTAAACTTGTTAGGGACAATTTTCATGGAAGGGGTGCCTATGAGTGATATTCTGGAATTTCTGAGGACGGAGGGCGTCTCGGAGCGGATTCTGAAGGATGTGGAGGATTTTCGGAAGTTTTACCGTTTGAAGGATGGGTGCCTGAGCCGGATTCCGGTGCCGCAGTATCATTATTACGGGAAGGAAATCTGGGAGGAGGCTCTGTCGACGATTCTTGCGGGGGAGAATCTGCTTCTGGTGGGACCGAAGGCGACGGGCAAGAATGTGCTGGCGATGGGGCTGTCCGCGGCATTCCGGCGGCCGGAGTGGGATGTTTCGTTCTATATTAATACGGACGCCGGTTCTCTGATCGGGCAGGATACGTTTGAGAACGGCAGGGTGACGCTTCGGAAGGGACCGATTCTGCAGTGCGCGGAGGAGGGCGGCTTCGGTGTTCTGGATGAAATCAATATGGCCAAGAATGAGTCGCTGGCGGTGCTGCACGCGGCACTGGATTTCCGCCGGATCATCGATGTGCCGGGCTATAACAGGATCACGCTGTCAGATGCGACGCGGTTTATCGGAACGATGAATTACGGATATGCCGGGACCCGGGAGATCAATGAGGCGCTGGCTTCCCGGTTTATGATCATTCAGATGCCTGTCATCACGGAGCAAAATCTGAAGAAGCTGATCCGGGATAAGTTTCCGGAGCTCCGGGAGGAGTATCTCACCCAGTTTGCGCAGCTGTTCAGCGATGTCCGGCGCAAGTGCGAGGGCGGGGAAATTTCGACGAAGGCGCTGGATCTGCGCGGACTGCTCGCCGCGATCCGGATGATGAGCCGCGGACTGCCCGCGGTGCAGGCGCTGCAGCTGGGTATTGTCAATAAATGCTTTGACGAGTATGAGCGGCAGCTGGTGCAGGATATGATCGCGGTGCGTTTCCCGGGCGATCTGGGGCATGATCAGATGTTTGCGGAGTGAGGACAGGATAATGCCGAGAAGAGCGCGGCACGGGGCATAAGTTTGGAAATTTCGGATTTTGAGAAAAAACGGGCTGCCAATCTGATCTGGAACAGCGCGCATGATTACACCATTGAGACCGGCTTCCGGGTCTACGACTCAGACGGGCGGGCAGATGTGTACTGGAACAGTGTCATCGGCGCGATTCATCTGCATTACGACTGGAAGAAGCTGATGCTGTTCTATCAGACCTTCCATGAGCGGGTGGATCAGGGGACGTATGAGAGTCTGTTCTGGCTGGCGCTGGAAAATGCGGTGTATGAGAAGGAGAAGGATCTGCGGCCGGTTTTCCCATACCTCAGACGGCGCTATGCGCAGAAGAAGGTGCAGGAGGCCCGCGGGCAGATCTCCGAGGACCACAGCGGACAGCGGCTTCTCGCGGTGACGCTCGGGCATTTCCGGCGGGCGCTCGGCGAGGACGCCGGGCTTCCGGACCTCGTGGATGTGCATCTGCTCGATGAAATTGAGCTCGGACCGGACCTGACAACCGAGGAGGTGATTGCGCACCTGACCCGGACTCTGTCAAAATATTTTCCTTACCGCCCCGGAAGACCGGACGATGGCCGCGAGGGGAAGGGAATCCGCAATCCGCTCGCGCTGCTGTCGCTGCGGGTGCGGAGAAAACGGCCGGAGGGCCAGACGTCTCCGGTGCGCCGGATGTCCTTCGGCTACGGGGAGCATGTGTCGGAGTACGGCAGCGAGGTACTGGACCAGAGTCATCTCAGCGTGGCTTTTGCGGCATATACGGCGCAGAGCGATGAGGGCATGAAGCAGTACATCACCGACTACTTCGGCCGGCCGATGCACGATGAAAAGACGCTCCGCAGGCTGCAGCGGGACTACTGCTGCGGCAATCACACGGATGTGAAGCTGCATATCACGCGCGGATATCCGGAGGAGAGGAGCGCGAACCATCCGCAGTCCGGCGGGGCCGCGGAGGAAAAGCCCGTTCTGACGGCGCAGAAGAAGCAGCAGCGGGAAAACGCGGGCGCCAGGAAGAACGCCGCAGATCACTCTTACGCCGCAAAGATGCGCCGGGCTGCATTGGAGCAGGCAAAATCCAACGAGAAGGCCTACGCGGCAAACTGCGCCATCTACCGGGTGCAGATCGAGAAGCTGACAGGGCGGATCCGGAATTCTCTCCTGACCCATCTTGACGCGCAGACGGTGAAATCCGTGACGGGCAGAATCAGTGCGGTCCGTGTCTGGAGAGCCCTGTACCTGGGTGAGGACAAAATTTTTGACCGGACGATTCCGGGAGACAGCGGAAATCTGACGGTGGATATTCTGCTGGATGCCTCGACTTCGCAGCTGCACAGGCAGGAGTCGGTGGCGGCGCAGGGATATATGACGGCGCAGGCGCTGACGAACTGCGGAATTCCCGTGCGGCTGTATTCCTTCTGCTCGCTGAACGGATATACGATCCTGACGATCTATCGGGATTACGACGAGGTCAGGGAGAACCGCGGGGCCTTCCGGTATTTTGCCGCGGGCGCGAACCGGGACGGTCTCGCGATCCGGCTGGCAGCCGGTATGATGAAAGAGAACCACGCGGAGCACAGGCTGCTCATCGTGCTGTCGGACTGCAAGCCGAACGATGTGATCAAGGTGCGGACGGAAAACGGCGCATACCGCGACTATGCGGCGGGACTCGGGGTGGAGGACACCGCGGCCGAGGTGCATCAGGCGAGAATGCAGGGGATCACGGTGATGTGTGTCTTCACGGGAGAGGACGACGCTCTGCCGAATGTGCACCGCATCTACGGCAGTGATTTT
The DNA here is from genome assembly GCA_900320025.1 of uncultured Lachnospiraceae bacterium. GTDB lineage: Bacteria > Bacillota > Clostridia > Lachnospirales > Lachnospiraceae > CAG-791. The sequence goes on along the minus strand of ONQW01000013.1, from coordinate 26,951 downwards.
GCCCGCATCCGCCATATGGACGAATTTGCCGACACGGTCGGAAGCATGCTGCAGAACCGCATCCGGCTGCTGTAAAGAAGGATAAAAGCGCGAAAGGAAACGAAGGGACAGGCATATGCTCTGGATTTTCACGAAGAAGGTAAAGCTGTTTGATACAAAGGACAAGGCGCTTGCCGCCGCCAGGGAGAAGCTGCTCCGGGATGCGGGAATCCGGACGAACTGCTGGACCACGGAGGAGCCGCCGGTGCTGGGCGGCGCGCATATGAAGACAGCGGACTGGCAGGGCCGCGGCGACCGCAACAAGGATGATCAGCGGATCACGTGGCATCTGGAGGTGGCGGAGGCGGATCAGTACCGGGCGATGAAGCTGCTGATGGACGCGGACGGGCTTCATTGACAATCGGCGGCCCGAAACCTACAATGAAATAGCTTTTTGCCCGCATTTGGGGCGTTTCCGCGCCATCGGAATGCATCAGCGCCGCCGGGACCGTTCATGTGGAGGACACGCGGAAGGGATTGAAAAATATTCGACCAGGTTCCGCGAATTTTCGGACAGTTTACACGGCGGACGCGCGAAGGGGATTTTTTGATCCGGGCATCATAGAATCTATGAATCTATTACAATCAGGAATCGAGGTTATATATGGCAGAGCAGAAGAAATTTGTCGAGTCGATCACACCCAGGGATAAGGATTTCACCCAGTGGTACACGGATGTCTGTATGCAGGCAGATCTGCTGGCATACAGCAATCTGAAGGGATTCATGGTCATCAAGCCCGCCGGATACGCGATCTGGGAGAACATTCAGAAGAATCTGGACGCGCGGTTCAAGGCGACCGGTGTGACAAATGTCTACATGCCTCTGCTGATCCCGGAGAACCTGATGAAGAAGGAGGGAGAACTGGTGAACGGCTTCGCTCCCGAGGTGGCCTGGGTCACAGCGGGCGGCACGGAGCCGCTGACAGAGCGCCTCTGCGTGCGCCCGACCTCGGAAACCCTGTTCAGCGATTTCTTTGCACAGGATGTTCATTCCTACCGTGATCTGCCGAGACTCTACAACCAGTGGTGTTCAGTGGTCCGCTGGGAGAAGGAGACCAGACCGTTCCTGCGCTCCCGCGAATTCCTGTGGCAGGAGGGACATACCATTCACGAGACGGCAGAGGAGGCCGAGGCGAGAACACAGCAGATGCTGAATGTCTACGCCGATTTCCTTGCGGAGGAGCTCGCGATTCCGACCATCAAGGGACAGAAGACGGACAAGGAGAAGTTTGCGGGCGCCGAGGCGACCTATACGATCGAGGCACTGATGCACGACGGCCGCGCCCTGCAGTCCGGCACGAGCCATTATTTTGGCAGCAAATTCGCGGAAGCCTATGGCATTCAGGTCACGGGCCGCGACAACAAGCTGAATTATGTCTATCAGACCTCGTGGGGCATGACCACCCGCGTCATTGGCGCGCTGATCATGGTACACGGCGACGACTCCGGCATTGTCCTGCCGCCGCACATCGCGCCGACGCAGGTCTGCATCATTCCGATTCAGCAGAAGAAGGAGGGGGTGCTGGAGACGGCAGCCAAAATTGCCGCTTCGCTTTCTGCATACCGTGTCAAGGTCGACGACTCGGAGCGCAGCCCGGGATTCAAATTTGCCGCGCAGGAGGTGTCCGGCATTCCGCTCCGCATCGAGATCGGGCCGAAGGATATCGCAGCCGGGAAGGCAGTGATCGTGCGCCGCGACACGCGCGAGAAGATCGAGTGTGCCATCGGGGATCTTCCGGTCAGAGTCGGCGAGGAACTGGAGCGCATGCAGCGGGAGATGCTGGAGCGCGCCACGGCGCATCTGGCAAAACACACCTTCGCAGCGCACAATGCAGAGGAGTTTGAGGAAGACTTCAGGGAGACGAAGGGCTTCGTCAAGGCAATGTGGTGCGGAGACCGCGCCTGCGAGGACAAGATCAAGGAGAAGTACGGCGTCACCAGCCGCTGCATCCCGTTCGAGCAGGAAAATCTGTCCGGAACATGCGTCTGCTGCGGCAAGCCTGCGAAAAAGATGGTCTACTGGGGCAGAGCGTATTGAGCTCCAGTGTTAAGGAGGCATATATGAACATTCTGGTGATTAACTGCGGCAGTTCGTCGCTGAAGTATCAGCTGATTGACAGCATCACGGAGAAGGTGCTGGCCAAGGGTCTGTGCGAGCGCATCGGCTCGGAGGGATCCTGTATCACGCACACGCCGACGGGCGGAGCAAAGCGGACTGAGGAGATCCCGATGCCGGATCACAGCGCGGCGATCAAGGCGGTCATCGACCATCTGCTGGACCCGGAGGTGGGTGTGATCACCTCCCTCTCCCAGATCGGTGCTGTCGGACATCGTATCGTCCACGGCGGAGAGCGGTTTAACAAGGCAGTTCTCATCAACGACGATGTGGTCCGCGCCATCGGCGATGTCTCGGATCTTGCGCCGCTCCACAACCCGGCGAACCTGACCGGCATTCATGCCTGCGAAAAGCTCATGCCCGGGGTGCCGATGGTCGCGGTGTTTGATACCGCGTTCCATCAGACGATGCCGCCGGAAGCATATCTGTACGCGATTCCGCTGGAATACTACAAGGACTACAAGGTCCGCCGCTACGGCTTCCACGGCACCAGCCATGATTATGTCAGCCAGCGCGCGGCGGAGATTCTCGGCAAGAAGCGGGAGGATCTGCGGATCATCGTCTGCCATCTCGGCAACGGCGCCTCCGTCACGGCGGTGAAGTACGGCAAGTCCATCGATACCACGATGGGACTGACCCCGCTGGAGGGCCTCATCATGGGCACCCGCTCCGGCGACATCGATCCCGCGATCATCACCTTCCTGATGGACAAGCTGCACTGCTCGGCACAGGAAATTTTGAATATTCTGAACAAAAAATCCGGCATGCTCGGTCTGTCCGGCGGCATTTCCAATGATTTCCGTGACCTGACAAAGGCGGCAGCCGAGGGGAACAAGGACGCCGAGACGGCGCTTGAGGCCTATGCGATCCGCGTCGGCAAGTACATCGGCGCTTACACGGCGGAGATGGACGGCGTGGATGTCATCGTCTTCACCGCGGGTGTCGGCGAGAACGACGGACCGATGCGCAAGCGGATCTCCAATTACACGGAATTCCTCGGTACATCGATTGACGATGAGAAGAACAAAATCCGCGGCGAGGAGGTCATTCTCAGCAAGCCCACGGACAAGGTCGTCACCATGGTTGTCCCGACCAACGAGGAGCTGGCAATTGCGCGGCAGACGCTTGCGATCGTCGAGGAAGAGGACAGAAAGAAGATCTGACGGACCGCAGGAGCCCGCGATGCGCTGTCAGGGATGCGTAAGCCCGGGGATTGTGCCGGGAGAGCGCCGATGCGAATCCGGCGCGGCAGGAAACCGCGCGGGATGGTGGAGATGCGGGAAAATGGTGCATGGTTCTGGTTGTTTGGGAGTAGCTGTTTGCAGAATTATCACATCAGTCTGCCTGAAAAAGTAAACAAAATTCTGACGGTCCTGCACGACGCCGGCTACGAGGCCTTTGCGGTCGGCGGCTGTGTTCGGGATACCATGCTGGGGAAGGTGCCGAATGACTGGGATATCACAACCTCAGCGCACCCGGAGGATGTCAAGCGCCTGTTCCGCCGGACGGTGGACACGGGGATCCAGCATGGGACGGTCACGGTGATGCTGGGCAGCGAGGGATTTGAAGTCACCACCTACCGGATCGACGGGGAGTATGAGGACGCAAGGCACCCGAAGGAGGTTACCTTCACCTCGAGTCTCCGGGAGGATCTCAGGCGGAGAGATTTCACCATCAATGCCATGGCTTACAGCCCGCAGAACGGACTGATCGATTATTTTGACGGGCTCACGGATCTGCGGCGCGGCGTGATCCGTGCGGTCGGAGAACCGGAGGAGCGGTTCCGGGAGGATGCGCTGCGCATCATGCGGGCGGTGCGCTTCTCGGCGCAGCTCGGCTATCACATCGAGGAGAACACGAAGCGGGCGGTGCAGGATATGGCGCCGAATCTCGCCAAAATCAGCGCGGAGCGGATCGCCTCGGAGCTGACCAGACTGCTTGTCTCGCCGCACCCGGAGGAGCTCCGGACGATGGTGGAGACAGGAATCACGGCTGTGATTCTGCCGGAGCTTGACGTCTGTATGGAGACGCCGCAGCACAATCCGCACCACTGCTATTCGGTCGGAGAACACATCATCCATGCGGTGGCGGCGGTCCGGGCGGATAAGGTTCTGCGGTATACGATGCTGTTTCATGACCTCGGCAAGCCGACCTGCCACACCCGGGACGAGCAGGGGATTGATCATTTCAAGGGACATGCGGCAGTCAGCGCAGACATGGCGCATGCGATCATGAAGCGTCTGAAATTCGATAACGAGACGCTGAAGCAGGTGGAGACGCTGGTCCGCTATCATGACCTTGCAATGGAGGAGACGTCCCGCTCTGTGCGGCGCGGCATCGCGAGGGTGGGGGAGGACCTGTTCCCGCTGCTTCTGGAGGTGAAGATGGCCGACGGCGCGGCGCAGAGCGAGTACCGCAGGGCTGAAAAACGCCGGAAGGTAGAGGCCTGGCGTGCCATTTATGAGCAGATTCTGCGGGATAAAAGCTGCATCAGTCTCCGTCAGCTGGCAGTCAGGGGAAGTGACCTGATCGCCGCCGGAATGAAGCCGGGACCGGAGATGGGAGAAGTGCTCCATCAGATGCTGGAGGATGTGCTGGACGAGCCGTCGCACAATCAGAAGGAATATCTGATGCGGCAGTATTGTCCGGGTGGCGGAGCCGGGGAAGAAGCCAGATAATTTCCCGCAGCGCTTATATTCAATCGATCTTGATGCGTTACGATGTGTTACGCGGCCGCCCGGGGGAAAACGGATAGTTTCCCACAGCGCTTATGTTCTGCTTGACACGGACACACCGGATGTGCCTAAATGAGCTGAGAGCTGAGAGCTGAGAGCTGAGAGCTGAGAGCTGAGAGCTGAGAGCGCAAAGCATCAGAGTAATAGCGAAAAGTTGGGCGTCGTGTGCAAAACAGGCGGTATGCCTGGAAAAAAGGAGGAGAATTCCTATGAAGTACGTATGTGATATCTGTGGATGGACCTATGACGAGGCTGAGGGACTTCCGGACAGCGGAATTGCCGCAGGAACAAAGTTCGAAGATCTTCCGGCGGATTTTGTCTGCCCGGTCTGCGGTGTTGGCAAGGACCAGTTCAGCCCGGCTGACTGATCAGATGGGCCCTCTGACGGGTGGATCAAATACCCGCATGACATCGCCAGAAATGGCGGAAAACGGCGCAAACACGCCGTTTTTTATTGACAAAACGAGGGCCAGCGGCTATAAATAGAGTAGATGTCCGGCGGAAATGCCGGACGGAAGAACAACGAAATTTCAGGAGGAAATACCATGAATAAGACAGAACTGATCTCTGCTGTTGCGGAAAAGGCAGGACTTTCCAAGAAGGATTCTGAAGCAGCGGTAAAGGCACTGGTTGAGACAGTGACTGAGGAACTGAAGAAGGGCGAGAAGGTTCAGCTGGTTGGCTTTGGCACATTTGAGGTTTCCGAGAGAGCAGCCCGCGAGGGACGCAATCCGCAGACCGGCAAAGTGATGAAGATCAAGGCTTCCAAGGCTCCGAAGTTCAAGGCCGGCAAGGCTCTGAAGGATGCCATCAACTAATGGATGCGTTCTGTTGACTGCGCTTTGCACAGCCACATGGATACGAGTGACAGACAGCCCGGGAAGCAATCCCGGGCTGTTTGTGCAGGCGGCGGATGCCATACCTGAGCGGAATAAATTATGAGACTGGATAAATATCTGAAGGTTTCCCGCCTGATCAAGCGGAGAACTGTGGCCAATGAGGCCTGTGACAATGGAAGAGTCCTCCTGAACGGAAAAGCAGCCCGGGCCTCTGCGGAGGTTAAACTGGGGGATGTCATAGAAATATCGTTCGGGAATCGCAGCACGAGGGCAGAAGTGCTGCGTGTTCAGGAGACCATCCACAAGGAGGATGCCGGAGAAATGTTCCGGTATCTTTGAGGAAAACAGATTGTGCAGAGAGCAGCGGGCAGGCGAAAACGGAATAGAGGACGCTCCGGCAGCTTGATTCTGATTGCGCTGGTGGTGCTTCTGATGGTGATTGTGATCGGGTATAAGGCCCTGGGGTTGAAGGAAACCCTGGATGCAAACAGCCAGAAGGAAGCGGAGCTGCAGCAGCAGCTCGACGACGAGAACAAACGCGCGAAGGACATCGAGGAGTACGCAAAATATACGAAGACGCGGAAGTATGTCGAGGAGATTGCGAAGGAGAAGCTCGGACTTGTCCACGACGGCGAGACGGTCTACAAGAACGAGAGCAGCGGAAAGTGAGCAGTCAGGCAAGCCGACAGTATGCTGCCGGAATGAATGCGCGAAAACCTGAACAGGACAAAGATGGACGAAGTGCATACCGGATTTCCGGATGGGACATCCAGCACGCAGAACGATTCTGAAAGGGACTTGAAAAGGGCAGTGGCGGAAGAAATAATCCGGCCATTGCCCTTTTTGCGAAGCACCTGATGACGGTTACGCCGCGTCAGGCCAGCCTGCGGCGAAGCTCCAGTTTTGACAATGCCCGCCCGATGGCACTTGTGACCGGTCCGAGAAAAATCACCATCAGAATGTTGCCGATGGTGGGACGGCCGCCAAGCAGACAGCCGAAGAAGATAGCGAGAAAATCGTAGATCATGCGGACAGCGGCGAACGGAAGGTGATGCCTGCCACGGCAGAGCATGATCGGGATGGCGTCGAATGGGGAGACGCCCATGCGGCCATTCATATAGAGTCCGCAGCCGAACAGAAAGACAGCGAGCGCGAGAGCAAAGATGACCGCGCGGGACGGCATTCGTGTGAAGATGTCTGCTGGAAGTGTTTTGCGCCACACCCAGCGGAAGAAATCGGAGAGGTATCCGATGAGAAACATGTTGGCCAGCGTCCCGAGACCGATAAGATCACGCCCTTTCCAGAGGACAAAGAGCAGGAAGACAGCGTGAACCAGCAGCGTGCAGGTGCCGTAGGAGATGCCGAGAGCACGGGAAAGCTGCAAATTGAAGAATGTGAAGGAGTCCATTCCGAGATCGACATTGATGAGCATGGAGACCGTGAATCCCATCAGAAGGATTCCGGCCATCATAATGGCAAAATGCCTGCGCGCCGCGCGCCCGTCCAGACGAAGCTGCATGATTTCATTCCTCCGGGGAATCATAATAAATCCGAAGGGCAGGGTTTGCAAAGTATAATATGCAGAATATGGAGAGAATAAATCTGCGTTTCTTTGCATGGGTCAGGTGCTGTACTATCATCATAGAAAAGACAAACTTCCAACAGCAGTAGCATTATTTCACGGGATGGACCATGGATAATCTTGAGAAAAAAATGGAGCAGGTCATCCGGCAGTTTGATATGATTCCGCCGGGGGCGCACGTGATTGTGGGGCTGTCCGGCGGAGCGGATTCTGTCTGCCTGATGGAAGCGCTGTATGAACGGGTGAAGGATGGGGGGCTTTCCGGGACGCTGGAGGCGGTGCATGTGCATCACGGGCTGCGGGCGACGGCGGATCGGGATGAGGAATATGTCCGCGCGTTCACGGCGGAGAGGAAAATCCCGCTGCGGGTGGTGCACGTCCGGGCAGCGGATTATGCGGCGGAGCATGGGTTGTCCACGGAGGAGGCCGGCCGAATCCTGCGGCAGCAGGCATTTGCGGAGGCAGCTGTGCAGCGGGCGGATCCGGCATGCCCGGTGCGGATCGCGCTTGCCCATCATCTGGAGGACTCCGCGGAGACGCTGCTCTTTCATCTGTGCCGGGGAGGAAGAATGGCAGGATTCACCGGGATCCGGCCTGTTTCCGGCAATGTCATTCATCCACTGCTGACCTGCAGCAGGGATGAAATTGAGGCGTTTCTGAGGGAGAGGCAGATTCCGTGGTGCACGGACGAGACAAACGACAGGGATGATTACACGCGGAACCGGATCCGGCATCAGGTGATGCCTTTCCTTCGAAGCGGCGTCAATCCCGAGGCGGAACGGCATCTGGCCGCAGCTGCTCTGGAGGCGGCTGAGGCAGAGACGTTTCTGGAGGCGGAGACGGAGAAGGCGCGCAGACAGTGCCTTGCGGACGGATACGAGGACTGCGCGGGCGCATCGGGAGGAGAAGTATACAATGTCTCCCGGCTCCTGGCGCTTGTACCGTTCCTGCGGCGGCGGGTTCTGTACGCGGCGCTGGTCCGGGCGGCGGGGAGAAAGAAGGATATCTCAGCGGAGCATGTCGCCGCGCTGGAGAGGCTGCTCCAGACCGGCGGCAGCGCGGAACTGACAATGCCCTGCGGCATCCTTGCACGGAAGGAGTATGACGATCTCTGGTTTGTGCGGCGGGTGGAGCACGAGCACGCTGAGGGACTCTGGCGCTGGAATGGCGTGGCGGTTCCGACCGCGGCAGACGCTTATGAGACGCGGGTGTTTGAGCGACCGGACGGCGCCGCTATCCCGACGGGTCTGTGTACGAAATGGTTTGATTATGATAAAATCACTTCAACTGTCGATTTCCGCACGCGGAGGCCGGGAGACCGGCTGACGCTGTCAGGGGATGGCAGAAGCAAGGCTCTTGGGCGCTGTTTCATCGACGGTAAGATGCCGGCTGATCTGCGGGACAGAGTGGTTCTGCCGATGTGCGGACAGGAGGTACTGTGGATTCCGGGGTACCGGGTCAACGCGTCGTTTCTGGTGTCTGAGAGAACCCGGAGGATTCTGGAGATCAGGCTTGGCGCAGAGTAGAAGAGTGCCTGCATGAAAGCCGGAGAGAAAACGGACTGGCAGATGATTGCCGGACCTCTGGGGAATTTGGCGACCGGCAAGGATGGTTCCGCATGGACGGATCCCGGGCGCCGCGGGATGGGGGAATTATTTGAAAGAAAGTCGCCGCAGGGCGCGGCGGAAAGGAAGCTATGGCAGAATACGAGGACAACATCCGGGTGCTGTACAGCGAGGAAGAGGTGGACCGGAGAATCCGTGAGCTGGGAGCGCAGATTTCGCGGGACTACGCCGGGAAGAGCGTTAATCTGATCGGCATTCTGAAGGGCGCGAGCTTCTTCATGTGTGAGCTGGCAAAGCGCATTACAGTGCCGGTGTATATCGATTTCATGTCTGTGTCGAGTTACGGAAGCGGGACGGAATCCAGCGGCGTGGTGAAGATCAACAAGGATCTGGACCGCCCGGTCGAGGGGTTGGACGTCATCATTGTGGAGGATATCGTCGATTCCGGGCGGACGCTTTCCTATCTGACGAAATTTCTCAACAACCGCGGGGCAAAATCTCTGCGTGTGGCGACGCTGCTCGACAAGCCGGCGAGACGTGTGGTGGAAATGATCCCGGATTACCGCGGCTTTGAGATTCCGGATGAGTTTGTCGTCGGATACGGCATGGATTTTGACCAGAAGTATCGCAATCTGCCGTTCATCGGCGTGGTGGAGACGGAGTGAGCCGAAGCGGAATGGAAGTAGAACGGGAGCCGGCCGCGCTCAGCGAAACAGGAACGGCTGAGATCCGTCTACACGGCAGGCGCGTGGAATAGGAAAGCCTGGAATGAAGGTTCGTAAAAGAGCCGGGAATGAAGGCACTTAAAGGAACTATATGGACAAAAATCAAAGAAGCAGCAACAGTTATTTCTGGGTGGGGCTGATCGTTCTCTTTGCGTTCCTGATGCTCATGCAGTATGTCAGGGGAACGATGGCAGCCAACGCTCCGGCCTACACAAGGGGACAGTACGAGCAGGCGCTTGACAAGGGAACGGTGAAGAGCGTCGTGGTCATTCCGAACCGGGAGACGCCCACGGGTTCGGTGCGTGTCACGCTGAGCGACGACAGCGTGGAGACCTTTTATGCGACGGATGTGAACGAGCTGGAGGACGAGGCCAGAAAGGCCGGTCTTGATCCGGTGGTGCGGGATGTACCGCAGGAGAACTGGTTCCTGTCTGACGTTCTGCCGATCCTGCTGGTCACGGTGATCTGCTTTTTCTTCTTTTTCCTGATGTCGGGGCAGAACGGCGCGAACAGCACCAATGCCAGGATGATGAATTTTGGCAAGAGCAATGCGAAGCGGGACGATCTGAAGAGCAAGCATACGTTTGCGGACGTGGCCGGACTCGAGGAGGAGAAGGAGCAGCTCGAGGAGATCGTGGATTTTCTCAAGAATCCGGGGAAGTACACGTCGATCGGTGCAAGAATTCCGAAGGGCGTTCTGCTCGAGGGACAGCCGGGCACCGGCAAGACGCTGCTGGCCAAGGCGGTTGCAGGGGAAGCCGGCGTGCCGTTCTTCTCCATCTCCGGGTCGGATTTTGTCGAGATGTTCGTCGGCGTCGGCGCATCGCGTGTCCGCGATCTGTTTGAGGAGGCCAAGAAGAACGCGCCCTGTATCGTCTTCATTGATGAGATCGATGCGGTGGCAAGGCGCAGAGGAACCGGGCTTGGCGGCGGCCATGACGAGCGGGAGCAGACGCTGAATCAGCTGCTGGTCGAGATGGACGGCTTCGGCGAGAACGAGGGCATCATCGTGATGGCGGCGACGAACCGCGCGGACATTCTGGATCCGGCCATTCTGCGGCCGGGGCGGTTTGATCGGAAGATCACGGTCTCGCTGCCGGATATCCGGGGGCGGGAGGAAATTCTGAAGGTGCACGCCCGGAACAAGAAGCTCGCGGATGACGTCGATCTGAGGACGATCGCGCAGACCACGGCGGGCTTCTCCGGCGCGGATCTCGAAAATCTGCTGAATGAGGCGGCCATCGGCGCCGCCTCGCGGAATGAGAACTTTATCACGCAGGCCGACATCCGCCAGGCGTTTGTCAAGGTGGGAATCGGTGCGGAGAAGCACAGCCGCGTGATCTCGGAGAAGGAGAAGCGGATCACGGCCTACCACGAGGCGGGGCATGCGATTCTGTTCCATGATCTGCCGGATGTGGGACCGGTCTACACGGTTTCCATCATTCCGACCGGCATGGGTGCTGCCGGGTACACGATGCCGCTTCCGGAAAAGGATGAGATGTTTGTCACGCGCGGGCAGATGCTGCAGGACATCATGGTCTCTCTCGGCGGGCGCATCGCGGAGCAGCTGGTGCTTGACGACATCACGACCGGCGCGTCCTCCGACATCAAGAAGGCGACGCAGGAGGCCAGGGCGATGGTGACGCGGTACGGCTTCTCGGAGTCGATCGGGACGATCAACTATGATCAGGAGGAAGAGGATGTCTTCCTCGGCTATGATCTGGGCCATACGAGCAAGCATTCGGAGTTCATGAGCGGCGAGATCGACAAGGAAGTGAAGGCGATCGTGACCGATTGCTACGCGAAGGCGAAGAAAATTATCGAAAGCCGCAGGGATGTTCTGGACCGGGCGGCGGCGCTGCTGATCGAGAAGGAGAAGATCACGGGCGACGAGTTCAACGCACTGTTTGAGAATGCGTAATTTTGCACAAAAACGTGGGATGGTTTTTGTAAACTTTGTGAATGTCCCATATTTACCGCGATGGAGGGGAATGTTAGTATACTAATCGTAACCCCCCAATACATTTAAGTTTTTGCTATACCCCATAAGAAGAATACCTTCTCAGAAAGAACGCGGCTCCCCCCAAGTGCCGCGTTTTTTCGTGCGCAAAATTCCCAAATCCATCCGCAGTGCGGTATACTGGAAGTAATTGTTTTTTGAAAAGGGGCACTCATGGCAGATTTTGACATCAATGCGTTGTTTTCCGATTATTCGCCACAGTACGTGGAGCCGTGGGAGCCGGCTCCTTATTCGATCGCGATGCTCCGTGTCCGGACCGGGAAGGAGGGCGTGGACCGGTGCACGCTGACGGTGGAGTCAGACCGGGACTACGAGATGGTCAAGACGCGGGAGAATGAGGAATTTTGCTGGTATTCCGCCGTTATTGCGCTGGACGACCGCAGACTGTCCTATTATTTCAATATTTACACGACGGACGGCAGGCAGATTCTGTACACGCGCCACGGTGTGGTGGATCATGTGGACCGGGCCTGCTACTGGAATCTGATTCCGGGGTACCGCGTGCCGGACTGGATGCGCGGCGCAGTCATCTACCAGATTTACGTGGACCGGTTCTGCAACGGGGACCAGTCCAATGATGTGCTGACAGATGAATATGAATATCTCGGGCTGCATGCGCAGAGAGTGGAGGATTGGAACAGCCTGCCGCAGAATATGGATGTGCACCGCTTCTATGGCGGGGATCTGAAGGGCGTGCTGGACAAGCTGGACTATCTCGAGGAGCTTGGGATCAATGTGATTTATTTCAATCCGCTCTTTGTGTCTCCGTCGAATCACAAGTATGATGCGCAGGACTACGGGCACATCGACCCGCACGTCGGCAAAATTGTGCATGATGAAGGAGCGCTGCTCCCGCCGGACGGGCACGGGAACCGGAATGCCACGCGTTATATCGACCGCACGACGAATCCGGAGAATCTCCGGGCGAGCGATCAGATGTTTGCGGATTTCATCGCGGAGGCGCACCGGCGCGGCATTCGCGTGATCATGGACGGTGTGTTCAATCACTGCGGGTCCTTCAACCGGTGGCTGGACCGGGAGAGAATCTATGAGGACATTCCCGGCTGCGAGAAGGGCGCCTATATCGACCGGAATTCGCCGTACCGGAACTATTTCAAGTTCAACGCGGACAGCTGGCCGTACAACGGCAATTATGACGGCTGGTGGGGACATGATACTCTGCCAAAATTAAACTATGAGGCGTCCCGCTCACTGACGCAGGCAATTCTGGATGTCGGGCGCAAATGGGTTTCCGCGCCGTATCACGCGGACGGATGGCGGCTCGATGTGGCGGCGGACCTCGGGCACTCGGCGGATTTCAACCACTGGTTCTGGCGTGAGTTCCGGAAGGTGGTGAAGCAGGCCAATCCGGATGCTGTGGTGCTTGCGGAGAATTATGGTGACTCGTCCTCCTGGCTGCAGGGAGATCAGTGGGACACGGTGATGAACTATGACGCGTTCATGGAGCCGCTCACCTGGTTTCTCACCGGCATGGAAAAGCACAGCGACGATTTCCGACAGGACCTGTTCGGCAATGCGGACAATGCCTGGAAGCAGATGAACTGGTACTGGAATGAAAATATGCCGCCGCAGCCCATGTTTATCTCCATGAACGAGCTGTCAAACCACGACCACTCGCGTTTTCTCACCCGGACCAATCACAAGGTCGGGCGTGTGAACACGCTCGGCTCCGCGGCGGCGGAGGAGGGCGTGAACAAGGCGGTGATGCGGGAGGCGGCTGCGGTGCAGTTCACCTGGCCCGGCGCGCCGACGATCTATTACGGCGACGAGGCCGGACTTTGCGGATTTACAGACCCGGACGACCGGCGGACCTATCCCTGGGGACGCGAGGACCAGGACCTGATCCGGTATCACAGGGAGCTGATCCGCATTCACAAGGAGAACAGCTGCCTCACCATGGGCGCGCTGCGGCCGCTGGCGCTGGATTATCAGTACATGTCATACGGGCGTTTTGACCACCGCGGGACCATTGTCGTGGCGGTCAACAACGGCGATGCGGAGGTCACGAAGACCCTTCCGGTGCGATACTGCGGCGTGCCGAAAAACGCGGTGATGGAGAGACTCTGCCTTAGTAAGGAGGACGGCTTCACCACGGAACCGGCGGACCTTGCGGTGACAGACGGCAGCCTCACGCTGACCCTCGGGAAAACCAGCGCGGTTATTCTGCGGTGGAGAGCGTGAAAATAATGCTTGCATTCAAAGAGACACCCTTGTATAATACATATTCGTGACGGACCGAAAGGAAAGTCGCGAATACATTGGGCTATAGCCAAGCGGCGTAGGTTCGAATCCTACTAGCCCAGCTATCATTTATATCAAAACCACTGAGACGTGTGGCAAAAAGGCCGACTGTGCCTGGGAACATTCCTCTTGTATCGTGAAGATATGAGAGGATTTTTTTGTGCTCAAAATGAAAATATCGACAAAATATCGACTTCTTTGAAACGAAGAAATCAGGTGAAAAGGAAGAGCTGGAATCCTGGGTGCGTTGATGGTCTCAGATCAAATAAATTAAAGGCCACAGGAAGGCTCAAATAGCCGCCGCGGAACAAGAAGGGTATTTTATTCGATCGGGTGGTGAAGAACGATCCTGAGGGCTCCTGAAGGCCGTATTGAGCCGATTAATGCGAAAAATTATCTGCTGGTTACAATAGCTCATGAATGTTGATGCAGCAAAAGAAGCAAAACGCCTGCATACCCAGTCTTACCCGGTATTACCCGGTCTTACCCCCTGTTTACCCCCGGATTTCCTCGTGCTTTGTGGGTGCTCAGACGATGAAAAAACCCATGAAAACGCCGATTTTATGCGGGTTTCACGGATATGGTATTTGAAACTGCCGGGAAAAGAAAGAAAAATGGTATAGTTGCGGAAGAATACGCTCAGCTGGTTATTTTAGTTGTTTCTGTAGCAGCTGCTAATTGAGCAAACAGTATCTGACGGATCAGTAACCCCTGTTTTACCCCAGATTTACCCGTACTTTAAGGATGCGAAAACAAGGGCAGAACTCCTGAAAATGCCGGGTTTATGCGGGTCTTTGGGGGATCCTTTGAAATTGCTGAAATATAGAAAAAATATGAGGGCTGAATGTAAGTAAATACTTTTTATCTTACGAATGTAAATTGTTCCTGCAGCCATCGGATTTTTTGGTGACATAAATTTACTTAACGGCATTGGACAGATCAACAGACATTGACATTATCGAAAAATGACATGATTGTATTATATAGTATTAACACTGGTCAGCTGGAACATTTGAATGAATATAATGATGATGGTGACAGCAACATTAACTTAAGATCATCTGTAATGATGTCATTCATTGTCATTGTGAAACTGCTTCGATAAATCAGGGAGCTCGTTATAACTGTAAATCACACGAAAACCAGAAATCATAACTGGTTATGAAATTCCACACATCATATATATTCTTATCTGACTTCACATCTGACATGAATCCTATTATTAATTAACACTCCCCGGTGGGAAGTTATATGACGGTAAATGAATAGGAAGATATAGGCAATAGATTGTTTATTACTGATAATCATCTGGATGACATTGTCAGTTATTACATGAACATTCATAATTCCCGTCATAACCATAAGCAGATTAGTCTGAACACTCAAAATGACTGCAATTCTCATATTTGTGTAAATGCCAACATTTAGCAATTCGTTATTGCAGGATAAGGATCTAAATACGCTATCTTATTTATTCAGCAACTTAAATAGAAATTGATAACATACAAAATCAGATAAGCTTTTCTTTAAGATCAGAAACTTTAAATTCCATATCATCATTGAATAAATTTCAAAACATGTTCTGTAATTCACAAACTTGTAATAGTCTGGTGTCCATCTTTTTTTAAAAATTAAGTGAAGAGAGAAAATAAAACAATAATTCACAAAATACCGAGTAAAAGTTTGTGAAAATTATCAGGTAATGGCTCACCTATTTATTTCCCGCTGACATTTATTAAAATGCGTACCAGCTTTCAAGGTGACAACGATAATTTCTGATCTGGCTTTAATTAATTTTTTGAGATCCTCAACATCCAATGAATAACACGATGACATGAAAGTAATACGGGTATGATTTTTAATTACAAATGATTTTATGTAGGTACCGCATAGAACATTGGTGATTAAAGATCAAATACTCAGGATGGGAGGTGACTTTAATGAAAAGTGATCAGCGCTTGTTTTATACGGTAGGCGAAGTTGCAGCTATGCTGGGACTAAGTCGAACCTATGTATATGCAAAGTTTGATCCTGAAAAGGGATATGATAACAGCTTTTTTACCGTAATAAAAATCGGGACCAGACTATTAGTTCCTATAAACGATTTTGATAGATGGTTCGATAGTCTGAAGAAATCTGATTGATAATGAAGGCGATTACAAGCTTTAAGAATAAATAATCTGATTTTAGAATTTGGAGGAATAAACAGTTGGATGAAAGGCTGAATAATTTATTGGAAATGATAGAACAGAATAAAAATAATGAATATAAGGATGCAGTAAAGTTTGGACCTTATCTTTTGGAGAATAAAAAGGACAGTCGTATCCGTAAGGTTGTAAGCGATCAGGGCGGATATATTGTCCGATATTATCTGGGAAAGACAGACCAAGGTAAGAACAGATACCTTACACGTCATGTGGAAACCTACCGTGATGCACAGAAGCTTTGCTCAGAACTGAGTAAACAAATCAGTAATGGCGAAGATACTTTTTATAAGATCAAACTCGATAAGGCGATGGAAGATTATACGAATAGTGTGTCCTTCCATAATAGAGCTGTAACCTATCAGGTTGACATGAAACAGAAGAAAGCAATTGTTTCTAGAGTATTAGGTAGAAGGATTGCTAAAGATATAACTGTTTCAGATATAGAAGCGTTCTATAGAGAAAAAATGGGTTTAGATGCAGATGGGAATGTCGTTAAGCAGGAAGGAGCAGTTACTTATCAATCTGTAAACAGGTATAAAGCATTCCTTTCCAACATCTGGAATTTCATGGTACATGAAGGAAAGTATGGAGTAACGCATAACATCATCAGAGATACTGTGATTCCAGAGCCGACAACCAAGGTAAATGGAGTTTTGGTCAAGGCGAAGAAAAAGAATTATGTTGCAAAGAGCCTTACAATTGACGAGCTAAATATTACTCTGAATGATTGTTTCCTGAATGAGCCGGATGGAAGCTTTGTAATGTTAGTTATTCTGGGTGCTGTTGCAGGACTGCGTAAGTCAGAGATTCTGGGGCTTAGGGCAAGTCGTTTACTGCGTGAAGATGATGATCAGGTCAACGTCGATAATTTGCGTAGTGCTGATTGCAATCCTGACTTTTATCAAGATCATAAAGAGCTTGTGTTAATAGATCAGGCAATCGCTGTTGTGCCTGGACAAGAGATTATGAAGCTCCCAAAGGATGATAAGCCAAGGATTATAGCAGTTCCAGACATTCTTCTTCAGGTGTTTAAGAGGGCTGTGGATCAGAGACGGAAACTCATGGATACACTGCAGGAGCATGGAGCATTAAGCATGGAAAAGGATTATGATTTTGCTTTTTATCCATTGCTAAATATAACGGAAGACCGAAAAAGACCGGTGAACATTGATGGCATGTGGGTTAAATATCAGAAAAGAAGGAATGATCGTCTGATTTCACAGGGTTTGCCAGAGATAGAACAGATTAGGCTTCATGATCTTCGCCACACTCACGCTAACTTATTGAGATTGTGCCAGAATATGAGATCAGTAAAAACATGGGGCATTCAATTACCGGCTCTGTCACACGAACAAATTATTTTGATGATTATCGTCCGAATAGAAAAGAGATCATTGATTATTTTGATAGCCACATTCATCTGGATTTTGAAAAAGTAAAGGTGATGGAATTAAAAAGATTGCAATTTTCTATTGCATTAAAATTTTGCAGCGTTACAATCCCTTCACTTTAGAAGAAGTAAAAAATGATGTTACATTATTTGGACCGGTTAGAAAAAGTCAGAATTGGAGGTGAATATGGACACAGAAGATCATCTTCCATATTATAAGGATCCCGATGTTCCGAGGTTTGTTACATGCGGAATAAGTCGGAAGCTGCCGGATATTGTCGTAGGACTTCTGTATTGGGAACTGTATAATTACGCAAATGATATAAGGCGAGCTGGTGGCAGAGTGGATTATCTCACTGTCATCAAGATAGAGAGTAAGAGAATAAATCACGGGTTGTGCTCCTATCATTACACTATGAGTCAGGAGAGCACAACAGTAGTCAAGAGCGATACCAAGGTTCTTCCAGTAAATAAGATTTTCAATGGCACGATCTGGGCTATAGAAACATGGAATGGAAATCCGAGGCCTAAGATTCTCGATGAGCACTATCTGATGTTGTTGTTTCCAAGCGAATACTGATAATCATTGCCTGCACCGAAGTTATAGGTGCAGGCAATTTTTAAAAGCGGATTGTTTGAATAGGGCCGAAAGAATTGTCACATGTTTGTTTAGGAATAAAACAAGTCGATTCAAAGAATCATAGGGGGCCGGATGGTCTTTGAATAGGGGTTACCCTAATCAAAGAATTTGTCAGAAAATGCCGGAAAGCATGAAATCCTGCCGCAAAGGAATAATGTAATGAAAATTGTTTTTGCATATGCCAGAGTTTCAACCACAGACCAAAACCTTCAGCGTCAGATTGATGCCATCCATAAATACGTGCCGGATATGCCAGAGCAGAATTTCTTTATGGATGAGATCTCTGGAAAGACGGAAGGAACAGACCGCCCACAATATCACGCATTGAAGATTATTCTGAGTAATCTCAGTGATATAAACCGGCAGAAAGAGCATCCCGATGAAATTGATCTTGTCGTGGAAGAGCTGGATCGACTGGGAAGAACAAGAATGATCATCAAGGATGAAATGGAGTGGTTCCGAAAGCATGGAATCAAGCTTCGTATCCTTGAGATCCCGACCACCCTGACAGAGGTGGATCAGCAGAATGGCTGGGTTCTCGATTTGGTAACAAACATACTGATTGAGGTCTATACGTCCATTGCAGAGCAGGAGCTGGATAAAAAACAGAAGCGGCAGAAAGAAGGTATAGCCGTTGCAAAGCGCCTCGGCAGATATAAAGGCCGAAAACCTATACATGTCGATTCAGAGCTGTTTAAAACCGTGTATAAAAGGGTCCAGAAGAAAGAAATCACAAATCTGCAGGCAATGGATATACTCGATTTGAAGAATAATACATATTATTCCTGCGTTCATCAGCTTGGCGATGGGACTTTGGAAGCTTATAGGAAATAAGAGATACATGAAAAACGAGATTAATTATAGGCGGTTAGCCAGAGCCTACATGGACAGTGGTTTGTCTGTAGAGAATTTCAACGCCAAACTGAAAATGATTGGCATGCCGGCAATAGAAGAAAAAGATACGGATCATGTAAGAGCCATGGTCAGGGATTTAATTAAGGGGTGCAGGAAGAAGGATGTAAAGTGCATTATGAGAGATATTTCCGAGCATGGTCTGGTGTTTAAGTGCAATGATGAATACTACAAGCCGGGAGTACCGACCAGAACTCCTGCATTAAAAATGGATGCAGAAGGAAATATATCATCTGACATGCAAGATGTTGTATCAACAGGATTGAAAGTGTGCACCTGCAAAGGAAGCTATGAAGTCCTCTATTTGGCAGAGGATGAGCAAATGTACAGGAGCCTCGATGATCTTATTCAGGAGATTGTCAGGTATCAGCCGCAGAATAGGTATCCCAACTGGAATTTTATAAAGGACAGGATAAAAAAGTTTGATCAGTATGCACATGGAGATTTCAAATATCGACTGAATAAAAAAGATATGTGGACTCTTTTGGAGAGCTATAAAATTGAGAAGCAGCTGCCTGCCGGTGTATCCGCGGATAGCTTTATAAAAATGATAAGTGGCTTTCGGGAATATGCAGTGAAACATATGATTACTGATTACTGCCCTATTTATATGATTCCTATACATATAGGGGTGGACATTTTTTCCACGGAAGAGCCTGGAGAGATGATCTATAGTGATAAACGAAAGATCAGCTATCAGTTAGCAGGAATCAAAAAGGAAATTAACAAGTCATGAAAAATCTGCATGAGCAAAGAATGGAGATAGCAGAAAAATATGTAAGCTATGGGATGGATATATCCGCAACAAATAGTTTCATAAAGGGTCAGACAAAAGATCCTTTTTTGCTTATCAATGAAACACTGACCTCAATGACCCAAAACAAACTAAAGATTACAGGGGACGAAAAACTAAAGAAATTGGCTGAACATGGGGTGGTGTTTAACGTGAAGAAAGGTGAAGACAGCCAGCTTGCTTATGAAACTTTTTATTCTCCTGTTTTAGCGATGAAATCCGATGGGGTTCTCATTAAGCACTGTATTATTCGCCCATTTGAAGGGTATTTGATTTACACTGATAAGAATATATATTCTATCAGTCAGGTCAAAACATATGATACAAATTTATCGAAAATCTTGTCTCAATTTGACATGGAGGCCAAGAGAAATAGATTTGTGAATTGGGATAAACTTGCATACCGAATGTTTCGGTTTGAGCACATGACAAAGAGCCAATTTTCTTATGAAGTACAAACCCCAGATCTGTTTGATATATTAGATGATTATGAGCTCACCAATAATCTGGGTGATTATCCGGATTCTGATAATGTGGATGTATTTCTGGATAAAGTAGATAAATCTAAAGAATATATTGAGCAGTACATAAAAGAGAATTATCGCGTGGTTATATTAATGCCAAACATGGAGCAATTTAAGGTATATGAGGTAGCAACGTCAAATGAGCTTTACAGCAATACCAGAAAAATCGGAATTCAATTAGAGAACATTATGTATGAGTTTAACGACTCAATAAACGATAACAGCCTTTATTTCTAAATGTATCAGAAAAATCAGGTTTCTGCCGGTGCTCAAGCCGCTGTCAGTTAAGCTGCCTGTTGGCTATATCACATGGACCTATTTTCAAAAAATCTCAGCTAGTTATCAATTACCGGACATTCAACCCAGAGCGGCTGACAGCAATCATGACATTATATGTATATCTATATAACCTCTCCACTCGAGAGCTCTTTGAATGATGTATGAGGATAGTAAGGTTGTACACATAAGAGATTGACTGTCATCAAGATGACTTCATTCAGTTGAAGGAACATTTGTAAAATCCGTCATTGCGGTAAGCAGATCGATTGAGCTGCAAACTTAAGGATCACAGCCGTGAAACTCGACCAGAGCTTCAATTTTCAGGAGGAAACA
>ONQW01000013.1:0-5955 GCA_900320025.1 uncultured Lachnospiraceae bacterium | reverse complement strand
AATGTTGTATTATACATAAGAACAGAACGGAGGAAAGATTATGAAGAAGCTTATTGTCATTATCTCTATGTGTCTTATTCTCACTGGTTGTGGTTGTGCTGCTGACACACCGGACCCTAATTCTTCATCTTCCTCATCTGAAGCTGTTACAGCATCCACAGAAGCATCTACAGAAGCATCCACAGAAGCTATGTCAGAAGTTTCTTCTGAGTCCTCTACAGAAGAAGTTTCTTCAGAAGCATCCAGTGAAGCTCTTTCATCCACTTCTTCCACCGATCAAACGGAAGAGGTTGCATCAGAAGCTTCCACAGAGACAGTTGAGCCTCCGTTATATGAAGTAGAGGATATGGAGCCGACTGTTATGTATACGACGAATGCAGTGAATGCAAGGAAAGGCCCAGATACTTCCTATGATAAAGTTGTAACCTATAAGAAGAGCACATCCCTCACAGCAGTTGGTAGAGTTAGTTCGTTTAAAGGGCAGCCAACGGATTGGTATGAGATAACTCCTATTTAACGACTACGAAGCCGGTTGCATCTTCCGCTTCCACCACAACCACAACCACCAACACCACCAAATCATCCACCAACACCACTACCACTCAGTCCCAGTCAGCATCTGCATCCGCATCTGCATCCACATCCGCATCAACCACACAGCCCGCTCAGCAGGAAACACAGCAGCCGGCACAGCAGCAGCCCGCACAGCAGCAGCCCGCACAGCAACAGCCAGCACCGAGTACAGAGCAACCAGCAGTTACCCCTCCGTCACAGAACATCCCTGGTGCAGTAACCAGTGACAATGATGGAATTACAGAGGAACATTCTGATCCAAACATTGGTGACAAGATGACAGAAGAACAATTGCATGTTCAGTGGTATTAATTCGTTTAGATGCCTCTTCCTTTTAAACATAACTTAATTGGAAGAGGCATTATTAAAAATTAGCAGTTAGACTTATAAAACATCATTTAAATTTATAGATCAACAAAGAAAAGATTTATGGAAGGAAAGAAAGAGATGAAATACACAGTGAGAAAGGAGGAAGGAATTCCAAGGTAGGGAAATTTTTACAGCTATTAATCATAGTATTCCTATCTGTGTTAGCTGTGTTAGCTTTCAAGCCGTTGCAATCTACCATATATGCATCTTCTTATAATGGTAGTCAATCAGACACAGCAAATGGCGGTGGAGGCAGTTGGGGCAATACAAATTGGAATTATAGTCAGGTAGGATATCGAGTTTACCTGTATAATGTCAACACAGGTTCAGTTATAAGTGACGTAGTTGATATAGTTGACACCTCCCCAAAATATAATTATGGATTTACCAGTACACGAAAAGGTGGGGGTTCAGTTAGTAGAAGAATAGTTGGTTATCCTGATTATGGTCATGGAACAATGCCATCCCCGTTCAATGGTTCCAGTTTACATGGTTCCGCTTTGAGGGCATGGTTTACTGGTGATAATAATGCAAATGGTAATAAACTTATTATGGACGTGCTTAAGCAGGATCCTACCACATTACCCGAAGGTACCTATCTTATTATGGAGGATTTAATGTGGAGAACGGTACCAAATACAACAGCCAAAAGTGGTAATTCAACCAGTGATGTTTTCTATGGTACTTATAATAACCTTTGTAATGATTATTATCCACATAGTAGTTATATCAATCCCGAGATGAGTGGTGGATATGCTTATTATAAGAATGATAGTTATTGGAAATCATGGCATACATGGTTACCGAATGCATTAGTCCTAGATAATGCAGAGGATGCAGCGAAGTTAGGATTAACGGTTCCGGCAGATGCAACAGTACGAATGTTTAGTACCTTAGGTAATCAAGGTTTAGGAATGCATGCTTTTCATGTAGCTGGAAGTGGAGCAATAACTCATACCTGGGATAAGAAGAATTGTCCGAAGACACCTGGTAAAGCACCGGATGATACCTCATTATATCATGATTCTGATGACCCGAATTATAATTGTCATATAGTAAAGTTATATTATGATTTAAAGGATGATGGAAAAACGCCAGATGAGACGAAACCAAGGGTAAAAGATAAGAATTGTTTTTATCGAGACCTCACGTGTACGAAGATAGAAGTAGAGGATGAGGAAGAAGTAGGGTATAGAGTAATGGACTGGTCGACTTCGTATTCCAGTGGGAATGAGTGGGAGAATGTAACGCATTGGTCAGAAGTACCCACACCGATACAGAAAGCCACCAAGAAAACTCTTTTAAGTATACATACACATACAAACGCCAGCTTAAGCAGTAGGGCGTTATTTTTTTGCCTATTTTTAGAAGTGTGCCGGACAGCATATTTTAGCATTGAGCATCTGGCTGTTTGTGCTGTTTATCCGTTTCCGTAGCATCATGGTTTTCCTTCCTCCTGACAAAATTGAAGCGGCATATATATTGTGATGTCTGGTTTATCCCGAGCTTTGCGAAATTGAAATAACTTGTAAGTTTTCTCAATCGGACAGTGCGGCATGGCTCAATCATATCAAGTCAGAAAAGCCACAGATGATTGCAAGGTGCTGAGCCTGCGTATCAGAAGGTTGCTGCCGGATTAGAAGAATTGGCTTAGGGTGCATTTCGAGCATGGGTATTGTTTGTGATGTTTATTTCCTCCAAGCATTTCCTGTTTCCTTCCGAAGCATTTGCATTTTTCGGTTTCCGCATGAGTTTACAGGCGGACGGAGCATTTCCTGATTTTTATTAAGCGTTCGGCCCTTTTATAGCTTTATCCTTAATTTCTGTAGTTTCCTTTTCAATTAACGATCTGGTTCGGTAAATCTTTTGGCTGTTGATTATTCCGCGTCTGGCTTTTCCTTCCTTCTTAACATTTGAAATTTTGATGCTCCGGCTTTCTGAAAAATTTTGAAAGCATCCGGTAAAAATCCGATGACGTGAAGGCCTCAACATGGTTCTGATTTTAGAAGTGATTTTTGGAAGTTTTTTTGAAGGGGAAATCCGGATGGGAGTGATTTTGGTTTATAAGGATTCCGGAAGGAGGGTGAAAGTTTTCCGGTAATTTGTTTATCTCTGACATGAAAGGTTTCTATGTGGAGAGTAAAAAAGGTGGAAAATTGCCGGAAATTTTGTCACTGATCCGAATAGGGCCCGGCCATAAAGATGACATGAAAGTAATAAGAGGTAGTTTTTAAATTTTAAAAGTTATAAGGAGGATTTTTTTAAGATGACATTACTTGATGACAATGACATGTATGGACCTGATGCTGATCATCTCGACTTTGAAGAAACAGAAGCTGAAAGCACCGATGATTTTGAAGAAACGGAAGGCGACAGCGATGATGACTTTGAATATGAGGACATGGATGCTAAACCTGATGTCAATTTTCCGGTAACGGATGAATTGCCTTTTGAAAACAGTTCAGAAATGTCAGCCTCATCTGAAGAGCCGTTTAAGGGGGAGGGCTGTCGTGAACCACAATGGAATGGGGATTTAAAGCAAACTCAGCTGGCAGAAAATGTCGGTCAGCTGATAGAAGCTGTGAACGGCATGAGAAAACAGCTTGCGGGACTGGAGGGCAGAATAGCTGATCTGGAGAAGAAGACCAGCCAGTTTGAAGCAGCGGCTGCTGATACAAAAAACGAAGCCAGCGAAGCAAGAAATGACGTGAAAGAAGTTCTGAACAAGGTGTTCCTGATATACACAGCAATTTATAGCCAAGATCTTGGAGCCGTCACAAAAATGCGTCGTGAAGTGGCAGCTTTAAGAGAGGAGCTTAATACAGCCACCAGTGCAGCCAAAGCCTGTGAGCCGTACATGAAAGAGGTCTCCCACCTGAATGCTGCGATGTCGACTGTATATGGGCTCTGCAAGGACAAGATCAATAAGCAGGAAACCGGAGTCCATACCAGATCCAATGGACTTAAGGATAAGGAGCTCATTGATTATCTCAAGGAGGGATACACCAATGCCGACATTGCAATTCTCTGTAAGAAGAAAGGGCTTCAATACACCCGGTCAGCAATCAATTACAGGGTCAAAAAGCTTCTGGAGATGAAGGACAGTAAGGGCAACCCGTTTATAACCAAAGAAGAGATTGAGAAGAGCAGAAGCAGCAAGAGAGCAGCACAGGTCAGGGAAAAGCTGAATGCACTGGAAGTAGAAGTTCATAAACCGGCAATCGACGTCACAAAATACAGACTGAAAATATAGGAGGTAGAAGCAATGATCAATCAGAGTATGAATGAAATGGCGGACAAATTGATAGGAGAGTGGTTCCGAGTTTATAAGATGGATTTAAGTCCGATCACGTTGATTAGCGGAACGGCAGAGGTTAATGGGCATACTATTCTGCCGCTGTATAAAGTCCGGGTAATATACCCGGATGACACAGCAGCAAGCAGAGCCATCGTGCCGATCGGAGCTGTTGAAATGGGGGCACCGCAGGAAAAGAAGACAATATGCACGTACATCCTTTGTAATGTTGGACGAAGATATTTTGCCGCAATAGATATAAGAAAGCTTGACAAAATCTCAACGATCATCTTGTTTGGAAAAGTTCCACATCCAATAGCGGGGTATCCTGTTTTTGGCATTCTGAATGTTGAGAATGGGAATTATGTAACGGTAGGGTTTCATTCTGAACATACAGTTGAGAGCGAGGACAACATCTGGATGTACTCTGCTTTTGCAGCCATGGCGGATAAGCTGCGGAAACTCAATGATAGCTATTACGACTGTCCGGTGAAAGAGACAGCAGATTCACTTTGCAGGACCATCAGGAAGTGTGGCCGGATCTATGATTACTCGAATGCGGTAGCACCCGGCATAAAGTTGGAAAACATAGAGATAGAAAAAACGGATGAGAAAGAAGAAGCGGCAGTCAAATAGGCTGTATTTGACTGCCGCAATCTAACCGTTCACCCGCTCAGGTAGAAAACTTTCAAACCTACTTCAATACTTTTAGTGGAATCCCGCAAAAGTCGGAAATTTCTTCCGGAGTTCTGCCCTTCTTAAGCATATTTCCAATCATTTCCACCAATCGTGCCTTGCTTCCTTCTTCTCTTAGACTGTGCTCTCGCATACGGTTAATCTCTTCATCTGTAAACAGGAATTCCATTATATCGACAACCTCCCTTCTGCGTTCTCCGAGGAATACTGCCATAACTCCTTCTTCAATGCAGATCCTGACCGTTTCTTCCGCGGCCTTTCGTTTGTCATCCGGGTATTTCACTCTTTGCTCATCCGCGATCTGGCAGAAGCGGATATACTGGTCCTTTATGTTATTTGTTCCGGTGTACGTCAGGATCTTCACTCTCAGCTCAAGGCTGATGTCATCCTTGGGACCAGTGCTTCCTGCAGCAAACAGATCCGATAAGCAGAGCTCATCCGGAATCTGATCCGGAGTCTTCTCCCTGCCAGTATAAACAACAAAGAACTCTGGCTTCGGAATCCACACTTTCTTCATTCCATAGATGTCAGAACGGCTTTTCTCTACAAACTCCCGGTACGTTCCGGCAATATAAAACAGCAGCCGAAGAGTGATGTTCTCAGAATAGGATGACTGAGCTTCCACCAGAATAATCATCCGATCCTTAACAAGGAAACCCAGATCATTGTACATTCCAGCAGCCAGGACATTTGTCAGCGTCACGATCTGAATGTCTGCTGCGGTCACGTTCTTATCCTCCGGAAACAGCGCTTTGTACATCTCAAGAGCGTGCTTTGGATCACTGAAATAATAGGTAAACAGTGAATCCTTCACATTTCGTCGTAAACCTTCCACATGACCTCCCTTATACTGCACTGCTGCTGGCTCTGCCTGTTTGGCTTCTTTGCTGCGTCTGTCTTAGCTTTGTCGTTGTACATGTTCCACTTGAGGAACTAATTTAATTATATCGTCTCAGAATACCGTTTTCAATTATACAGCCGTTCCACTTCCCGGCCTGCTCCCCGTCAGAATTCACACTTTC
>ONQW01000003.1 GCA_900320025.1 uncultured Lachnospiraceae bacterium | reverse complement strand
GGCAGTACCCACGTCATATCCAGCTCATCCTGCCTGAAGCTTTTGCGGCCGCCCTTCTGCGCCCGTTCCCAGAAAGGAAGAAACTCCCGAAGCGGGAGATAATAGAGCATGTCCTGACTCGTATAGCAGATCAGAAAAAAGGCAATGCCGTCCTGCCGCTCAAACTCTTCCATGAAGGCTACCTGATGCGGATGAATATTCTGTAGGCTGAACGTCGGGGTCGCCGACTCCTTTGCATCAAAACAGACCGGGATCCCCTGCACAGCGCCAATGTAGTCCACAGTACTCTTCTGGTCAAAGTACGCGAGGGTAATCTGGTGGTTCTCCTTATCCATACGGATCGGTGTGATCGGAGTGGGAATTTTCTGGATCAGGGCGAGATGCTGCTCGCGATATTTCTCATTCGTCCGGTTGATCATTTCCTCGAGCATGGATCCCCGAAGGCCGCGGGAATTCCAGGTAGGCATAATCTATTTCCCTCCAAAGTTTCTGACTACATTCCGGTACATGGCCGGAACCGCGATGGAGAATTTCCTTCCCGAGAGAGGAGCCAGCGCGCCGTCCAATACAGGAAATTCCACACGGCAGGCATAAAGCATCTGCCCCCGGATTCCAAACTTTCTGGATAACAGGTTGTTCAGCGTCGGATCCCCATATTTGGTATCTCCGGCAATGGGATGACCTGCCGCGGCCAGATGGGCACGCAGCTGGTGCGTTCTTCCTGTGATCAGCTCTGCCTCGAGGAGAGAGAGTGCTGTTCCTTCCTCGAGAGCGGTAAATATGGTTTTACTGAATACCGCCCCCTCTGTCGGGACCTGAGAAAACGTCGCCGTGTTATGTCTGCTGTCCTTTTTCAGATAACCGCAGATCACTCCTTCGCGCGGGCATTTTCCCCGCACTACCATCTGATAATATTTGTGGAGAGAACGTTCCCTCAGAAGCGCTGACAGGGCACGGCTTGCAGGAAGCGTTTTGGCGCAGAAAAGAATCCCACCGGTATTGCGGTCAAGCCGGTTGCAGACGGAAGGGTGAAAGAAGGCATACCGTTCCTCCGAAAGCCCGCCTTTCTCCGCCAGATATCCGAGAAGCCATTCATTCATCGAGACATCCTCAGGACGTGCTTTCTGAGAGAGGATGCCCGGAAGCTTGTGTACGAGAAGAACACCTTCGTCTTCATAAAGCACAGGGTCAAAGGAATACAGCCTGTTGATGAGATGATACGCCTGCCTTGCGGCCGCAAGCTCTGTCTGGCCGGATTTCCCTGATAAAAGATCAGCAGCATTTTCCCGGCCGCTCCTGCCCCCGAATTGTGTCAGTGTGTCGTCGGAAAGATAAAGCGCAATCTCATCCCCTTGTTCCACATGATCTCCGCCATCCGCCTTTTTTCCATTCCTGGTGATGTTTTTCTTGCGCAGCATGCGATAGAAAAAGGAGGCAGGCGCATACGGAAGATGGCGATGAAGATATTTATCGAGACGCTGTCCTTCTTCCTCTTCCGTGACTGTGATTGTTATCATGATACCTTCCTATTATGCCGAGCCTGTAACCGTTCAATTTCTGGTTCTGTTCTCCCGTCTTCGCGGCACAGGATAATATTTCCTCCATCCCGGGCCGTCAGCTGACTGCAATTCTCTGCATGGCGTCAGTCAGATTGATAAAGTCTTCATCAGCGCCATCAGTGCGGTCAGCTCCTCCGGTTCTGCTCCCCGCGACAGGGCATTGAGAGAATCCAGCCGTTCGCAATACTTGGGCAGGCTGGTGAAGATTTTGACCTGATAATTCTTCCATCCATTGTTCCTGAGCATCGTACGGATATGCTCCTCACCCGCTTTCAGATCACAGGAAGAGGATTCCGTCAGCGCGGCGATGCACCCCTGCGCGGCGCACAGATGACTCAGCTGAAAATTCTTACTGTAGCTGGTGAGATACAGATCATATAATCCGGGAAGAATACCGACGTGCCGCTCGATCTCCCGGTGAGCTCTGGGGCTGCACCCCTTTGCCCTGAAATGCATGATGGCAGAGACGCCCAGCATACCCACAGGCAGGCATACAAGAACAAAGAAAATGGTGAACAGATTGCGCGTGGTTCCAAAATAATGCCGTGAATAGAAGAACATAAAGCAATCTGCTCCGAGAAGCAGCGCAAACCAGATCGTACTAAAGATGCGCCGGTTTCTCTGATATCCAAACTGTCCCTTTTTCTTCATACGATAGTCGTTTCCTTCCCGTCTTATGGCTCAGGTATCACCATCTGACTCTCTGCACAAGGAGCTGCTGCACAAAGTGCAGCAGCTCCCATCCTGATTTCCGTACTTCTCTCATCCAGCAGACAGACCTGTCTCATCCGCGCACGCCATCCATGGAAAGGCTGTCTGTGTCCTGCGGGATAGAACCGGTCTGTGACTCCGGAATGCTGCTCTCTGGTCTCTGGATATCGGATCCAGCAGAGGCCGTCTCTGTGTTTCCAGCACTCTGTCCGGCAGCTGCCGTGTCTTCCTGCGCCTTTGTACTGGCAAGCTCCGCCCGGTTGTTTCCAAGCGTCCTGATATACTGCGTAAGTGCATTCTGGTACTGCCCGCAGCCGGATTCCAGCTGTTTTGCCATGTTGCCATAGGACTGCTGCAATGCACCTGTCATCTGTGCATAGGTCTGACCCAGCTGATTTGTCAGCGCCTGATATGTCTGCTGCAGTTTCTCTGATGCATTCTTTGACTCTGCCTCCATGCCGGCAAGCATCTGGTCCATGTACTGAACTGCCGCCATCCTGTAATGATTGGCGTCATTTACAGCATCATCCTCTATCTGCTGCGCGCGCTGGGAGGAGAGTGCGACAATCTCATTTGCCTGCGCATAGGCCTGCTGCATAATCTCCTGATTGCCGACCAGCTCATTGGTCTGAGCTTCCGTTCGGTCCACAAGCTCCTGTGCCTTGCGGCGTGCTTCGGAAAGAATCCGGTCCCGCTCATTGATGACCTTGCGGTATCTGGCCATCTCCTCCGGCATATTGCCGCGCAGGTCTGCCAGCATATCCATCAGTTTCTCCTTGTCCACCTTGATCATCGTCGAGGAGAACTGTACATATTTACATTCATCCAGATATTGTTCTATCGCTGTGATCTGCTCTTCCACTCTGTTTGCCATTTTTTATACCCCTGCCGCGTTCTTTGCGGCATCCGCGCTGCCTGCTCCGCGCTCCTGATATTTCCGATATACCTGTTCCGCGACTTCCGCGGGCACGCAGGGAGAGATATCCCCGCCAAAGTATGCGATCTCCTTCACGCTGGAAGAACTCAGATAGGCATACTCAAGACTGGTTGTCAGAAAGATCGTATCCAGCGATCCGTCTGACAATTTTTTATTGGTCTGCGCGATCTGCAGCTCATACTCAAAATCTGTCACTGCCCTGAGTCCGCGGACGGAGATATGAATATCGTTCTTTTTCGCATAATCGACCAGAAGCCCCTGATACGATTCCACGACGACATTCGGAATATCCCTGGTGACGTTTCGGAGCATTCTAACACGTTCCTCCACCGAAAACAACGGCGTCTTCGCCGCATTATCAAGCACGGCGACATGCAGGATATCAAACATTTCCGCTGCCCGGCGGATGACATCGATATGACCATAGGTGACCGGATCAAAACTGCCCGGATAAATGGCTGCTCTCACTCTGGATACGCTTTCCGGCACGGTCAGACCGCTGCCTTACGGATAAACACATGCTTCTGGCTCCGATATCCCTTGACTCTGCTGATTTCCATACCAAGTCCGCTCACAAAGTCAAAGTCTGTGTCGAGAGCTGCCTCCACGATAATCAGTGTGTTCTGCGTGACATACGGCGCCCGGGAAAGCTCCCGGAGTACCGGTTCCTCCAGCCCCGCTTCATAAGGCGGATCCAGATAGATCACATCCACCTGCTTCTCATGGATATTGTGCACTGCGTTCAGCACATCTGTTTTCATGATGATGATCTGATCCTCCAGATGTGTCTTGTGGACATTCGCTTCAATGCAGGCAATGGCTCTGCGGTCCCGTTCCACAAGATAACTGCGCTGGGCGCCGCGGCTGACCGCCTCAATGCCGATCGCGCCGCTGCCGGCACATAGATCCAGAAAGATGCTTCCGGGGATTTCATTCTGAATAATATTGAACAGCGTTTCTTTGATCTTATCCGAGGTGGGACGCGTGATCTCCTCCCCCTCCGGCGTGATCAGCGGGATACTTCTAGCAGTTCCTGCGATAACTCTCATAAATGATATGTCCTCTCTGCCGGGCCATACAATCTGCCCGGAATATGTAAGCTCCGGTTTCTGTCGAGCCGTCAGACATGGCCGATATGCTTACAGCCTGGGTTTTGATCCCTTGCCATCGCGATTCGCGGACTTCAGATGGTTCAGATCAAGTTCCCTATCCTTATACTGTATCGTAGTGGTTTCCAGATTCTTTGTAAAGTAAACATCCTCCAGCTTATCTCCCGCTGTGAGTTTCATGCCGCGGACACCAATGGCCGTCTTCTTCTTCACCGGGATCTGATCGATGGGGAACTTGAGAAAATATCCCTTCTGCGTCTGCAGAACAATATTCTGCTGCTCATGCTGATAGACCGCCACCCGCATCAGCTCGTCGCCCTCGCCGAGCTGGGTAGCCTGTACGGTCCGCTTGACAACATCAAACTCCCCGCCATCCACAATTTTCATCATAGCCAGGCGGGTGATGAAGATCAGCTGATAGCGGTTGATCTCCGACTGCCCCGTGACAAAAATCAGGCTCTCCTTTGCTGAGACGTAATTGCTGACATTATCCACCGGGATTCCCTTATCCCGCAGCTTCCCGCAGGGCAGATCCGAAATGCGCACGGTATGCATCTGTCCGAGATTTGTGAACAGACACACCCTCGCGTCACTGCGCGTCCGGAAAACCCATCGGTTTTCGCTCTCCACTGTCTCCCTGTTTCTCTCATAGGTGGAGACATCGATCGTTCTGGCATAGCCAAACCGGTCCATGACAAAATAAACATCCACTGGCTCTTCTTTCACCGCCACAGCCACCGGTGTCTGCTCCTGCGTAATGCCCGTCTTTCTTGGCTTTTTGAATTCTTCCCGGATTGCGCGCAGATCCTTCTGAATCACCATGGTCATGGATTCCTGGTTCTCCAGAATATCCTCATAGCGATAGATATTAGCCACTGTCTGTTCATGCTCCCTGACCAGTGCATCGAGTTCCAGCCCAATCAGCTTGTACAGCCGCATATCCAGAATCGCATCCGCCTGCGCTTCCGTGAACTTCAGCTGTGCCGCCATGGCTTTCGACTCCCTGCTGCGGAATGCGATTCCATCCGTACATCCGTTCACCAGACAGTTCTTTGCCATCGGACGATCCTTCGAGCCCCGAAGAATCTCTATCACCAGATCGATCACGTTGCATGCCTTGATCAGACCTTCCTGAATCTCCCTGCGCTTCTGTTCTTTTTCCAGCAGATTAGTATATTTGCGGCGGACAATGTCAAACTGAAAATCGACACTGGCCTTCAGGATAGATTTGAGATTCAGGGTCTCCGGACGCCCGTCCCGGATTGCCAGCATGTTGACGCCGAACGTGTCCTCAAGCCTTGTTCTCGAATACAGCAGATTTTCAAAATTCCGGACATCTGCGCCCTTCTTCAGCTCAATGACAATGCGGATTCCCTCCTTGGAGGACTGGTTTGTGATATCTACAATATCATTTGTGAGATGCTGCTCCTGCAGTGCCGCCGTGTCTGCAAGAAATTTACCGATGCCGGCGCCGATCATGGTGTACGGGATTTCTGTCACCACCACATTGACATGTCCGTTCTTGAGCTTTTCTTCCTTCACCCTGCCGCGGATCCGGATTTTTCCGGTCCCGGTGGCATAAATCTCCCGCAGATCCTTCTCGTTCACCACAATACCGCCGGTCGGGAAATCCGGTCCCGGCAGATAGCGCATGAGTTCATCCACGGTAATATCCGGATTCTCCAGATAAGCATTTTCCGCATCAATCACCTCAGCCAGATTGTGCGGAGGCGTGCTGGTCGCCATGCCGACTGCGATGCCCTCGGATCCATTTACGAGAAAATTCGGAATCCGCACGGGGAGGACCGACGGCTCTTTCTCGGTTTCGTCAAAATTAGGGACAAAATCGACCACGTCCTTGTCGAGATCGGCCAGAAACGCCTCCTCGGTGATTTTGGAAAGCCGTGCCTCCGTGTAGCGCATGGCGGCGGCGCCGTCTCCTTCGATCGTGCCGAAATTGCCGTGCCCGTCCACCAGCGGCACTTCCTTCTTGAAATCCTGTGCCATGACCACAAGGCAGTCATAGATAGAGCTGTCCCCATGAGGGTGAAATTTACCCATGGTATCGCCCACGATTCGGGCGCTCTTGCGATATGGTTTGTCGGAGCGGATTCCCAGCTCGGCCATATCATACAGAGTCCGCCGCTGCACCGGCTTGAGTCCATCCCGGATGTCTGGAAGCGCACGTGAGACAATGACGCTCATGGCATAGTCAATATAAGATTTCTGCATGAGTTCGCTGTATTCGCTGTGAATGATATGTTCCCTGACTGGCATAGCTACCTCTCATATTCCGCTCTGTTCCGCGGTCCTCTGGTCGTTCGTTTCTGCGGCGGAGTTCAAAAATGCGGCAAGTATCAAACTCTTTCAAAAATCCGCTGCCGTCCGGTCTGCCTGCTGCAGACTGGCATTACGCATCTATATCAGCGTCATTCGCATGAGCATGAATAAATTCTCTGCGCGGCGGCACATCGGATCCCATCAGAAGCTCCGTCATATCAGATGCCATCCTGGCATCATCGATCTGGATCTGACGCATCACCCGGTTCTCCGGATCCAGCGTAGTCTCCCAGAGCTGCTGTGGATCCATCTCTCCCAGTCCCTTATATCGCTGCAGCGTGAAATTACCCTTGTGCGTTCTGCGGTATTTTTCCAGTGCATAATCGTCGTAAAGGTATTCCCCGCCCTTGCCGGACTGCGGAATTACCTTGTAAAGCGGAGGCATCGCCACATAAACATGCCCCTCGTAAATCAGCTCCGGCATAAACCGATAGAACAGCGTCAGCAGCAGGGTCGAGATATGGGCGCCATCCACATCCGCATCCGCCATGATCACAATCTTGTCATAGCGGAGTTTCGTGATGTCAAAATCATTGCCATACCCTTCCGAAAAACCGCAGCCGAATGCATTGATCATCGACTTAATCTCCGCATTGGCGAGCACCTTGTCAATGGAGGCTTTCTCCACATTCAGAATTTTGCCGCGGATCGGCATGATCGCCTGATACATGCGGTTTCTTGCCATTTTGGCACTGCCGCCTGCGGAATCTCCCTCGACAATAAAAATCTCACACTGCTTCGGATCCCGGCATTCGCAGTTGGCCAGCTTGCCGTTGGAATCAAAAGAATACTTCTGACGGCCCAGCAGATTGGTGCGGATCGTCGCCTCGGATTTGCGGATTTTGGCCGCTTTCTCAGCGCAGCCGATGACTGCCTTGAGGGTCTCGAGATTCCGGTCGAAATACCGCACCATCTCATCTCCGGTCACCTTGGCCACGACGCGGGCCGCATCCTGATTATCCAGTTTGGTCTTGGTCTGTCCCTCAAAACGGGGATCCGGATGCTTGATGGATACGACAGCAGTCATGCCGTTTCGCACATCCGTTCCGGTGAAATTGGCGTCCTTTCCCTTCAGTATGCCAAGATCCCGGGCGTACTGATTGATAATCTGTGTGAATTGTGTCTTGAATCCCGTGATGTGTGATCCGCCCTCCGCATTATAGATATCATTGCAGAATCCCAGGACCTCTTCATGAAATTCATTGACATACTGGAGAGCCACCTCTACCTCAATACCCTCGCTCTCCCCTTGAAAATAAATGACATCGGTCACCGGCTCATTCGATTTATTCAGGTCACGGATGAAACCGACAATGCCATCCGGCTCATGAAAGGTAATTTCTTCCTCCGTGCCGGGGCGCCTGTCCCTGTACAGGATCGTCAGATCCGGATTGAGATAGGCCGTCTCATGCAGATGGCTCTTGATCTCATCTTCCTTGAATCTGGTTTTCTCAAAAATCTCCTCATCCGGAAGGAAATTGATGGTGGTCCCGGTTCCTCGGGTTTTGCCGACGACTGGGAGCAGCCCATCC
Source organism: uncultured Lachnospiraceae bacterium (assembly GCA_900320025.1). Classification (GTDB taxonomy): domain Bacteria; phylum Bacillota; class Clostridia; order Lachnospirales; family Lachnospiraceae; genus CAG-791. The sequence continues at coordinate 38,581 of ONQW01000003.1, read as the reverse complement.
TTCAATTCCTGTACCGGAATGCCGCGCTCATAGCGGTCCTCGTAGACAAAGCCACCGTTTCTGACGGTCACGGTCATACGGGCAGATAACGCATTGACAACGGAGGAGCCGACGCCGTGAAGCCCGCCGCTGGTTTTATATGATTTGTTGTCAAATTTTCCACCGGCGTGCAGCGTCGTGAGCACCACGCGTTCCGCGCTGACGCCCTTCTCATGCATGCCCACCGGGATGCCGCGCCCATTGTCCTCCACGGTGCAGGAGCCGTCTGCCTCCAGTGTGACATGAATCGTATCGCAAAAGCCGGCGAGGTGCTCATCGACAGCATTATCCACGATCTCGTAGATCATATGGTTGAGCCCGCGTGTAGAGGTGCTGCCAATATACATGCCTGGACGCATGCGGACTGCCTCCAGTCCCTCCAGAACCTTAATGCTGCCGGCGTTATAAGTTGTATCTGTCTTCGATGTCAAGAATGTTCCTCCGCGATCCTCTCAAGTCACATACAGCCACCACTCCTACAGAAGAGCGGCGGCTGCATCAGGAAAAGAATTCTGCCTTACAGATTGTCATAATCAAGCTTCTTTGAACAGGCGACCGCCAGGGCTCCAGGTCCGATGTGGCAGCAGATGGAGAGAGAGAGGTTTGCCTCCTCTACCTTAAAATTCGGAAATGCTGCCTGCACCTCGTCCAGCCAGAGCTTTCCTTCGTCCGGAATATTGGCATGTACCGCATATAAGAAGCACGTCTCCGTCTGCGTACCGCCATACAGGGTTTCGATATCGTGCCGTATCGCATTCAGCATCGTATTCTTTCCCTGTGCGGCTGTGCGGGCCTTGGAGAACGCATCCAGCCGCTCCCCCTTGATCTGCAGGACCGGTTTGATCCGCAGCAGAGTGCCGATCGCAGCAGCTGCCGGAGTGATTCGTCCGCCCTTCTTCAGGTATTTCAGCGTGTCCACCATGATATAAATACTGCTGTCAAACTTCACCCGCTCCAGAATATCCTTGATTTCCTGCGCAGATTTCCCGCGCTTTGCGAGCTCCAGCGCATCTATGACCGAGGCCTTCTGTGTCACGGATATTCTCTGATTGTTGACGACCTCCACCCTTCCCTCATAATCGCTGGAAAGCATCATTGCGCTCTGACACGATCCGGAGAGCCCGGAGCTCATAGGAATATATACAATCTGCTCATATTCCTTCAGAACCTCATCCCAAAGCTTCAAAATCTCCGTGGGTGCAGGCTGGCTGGTCAGCACGGATTCGTCCGCTGCAAGCCGGCGGAAAAATTCATCCCTCGTGAGATTGATATCCTCATAGTAGGTAGTTCCATCGTCGCCGAACATAAACGGCATTGGCACAACAAAGCATCCGAGCGCTTTCGCGTCTTCCTGCGTGATACCGCTGTTACTGTCCGTCACTACTGCTACTCTTGCCATGTTCTATCCCCCGTTTTCAGAGACTGCCGGTTATATAAGCCCAGTAAATGCCGTATTCCGGCCTCTTTCGGCAAAATACATATGAAGTCATTATCATATCAGATAGAACGAAAGTCAACCGATTTTGACATTACGCTATCCAGCCGCTCCCGGATCCTCCGGTGATCCGGGGCAGAAAGCTCCGGATCCTTCTGCAGTATCCGTCCTGTCAGCTCCGCCGCCAGATGCAGCAGATCTGTATCCCGGTAAATATCCGCAAGAGCGAAGCCGGGTGTTCCACTCTGCCGCACACCGAACAGTTCCCCCGGCCCTCTCAGCTTCAAATCCTGCTCCGCAATATAAAATCCATCATCCGAATGTTCCAGAATCTCGAGCCGCTTTGGCTTCTCCCGTGACGCGCTGTCATACATAAAAATGCAATACGACTGATCTTCTCCCCGTCCAACCCTTCCTCTGAGCTGATGCAGCTGGGACAGGCCAAACCGCTCGGCATTCTCAATCATCATCACAGTCGCACGCGGCACGTTGATGCCCACCTCAATTACCGTGGTCGATACCAGAACATCTATCTCATGGTCTGCAAAGCGGTTCATAATCCGCTCTTTTTCGGCTGGTTTCATTCTGCCATGCAGAGATTCAATGACAATATCCTTCGGCAGTTTTTCCCGCAGTTCCAGCGTGCAGTCTGCGACATTTCTGATCGGTAGAATATCATTTTCTTCCACCGCCGGACAGATGACATACGCCTGGTGTCCTTCATGAATCTGTTTTACCAGAAACCGGTACACCTTTTCCCGCCATTCTTCCCCCAGAACGGTATTGCGGATTGGCTTTCGGTTCTTCGGCATATCCTTCAGCAGGGACACCTCCAGATCCCCATACAGGATGATGGCAAGTGTCCTCGGTATCGGTGTAGCGCTCATCACCAGAATCGGTACGCTGGTCCCCTTCCCGGCGAATGCCTCCCGCTGCCTCACTCCGAATCGGTGCTGCTCATCCGTGATCACCAGACCGAGATCGTGGAAATCAAGCTTTTCCTGAATCAACGCCTGCGTACCGATCACAACATTGGCAGAGCCATCCCGAACACTGTCATAGGCTGCTTTGCGGGCCTGCCCACGCACCGATCCTGTCAGGAGGACAGGTTTGAACGGCAGGTGATATTGTTCTGTCATGGCAGACAGATCCCGCATGTGCTGCTCGGCAAGGACTTCCGTCGGTGCCATCAGCGCCCCCTGCCTCGCATTCGTCACAGCAAGCAGCAGAGCGAGAAATGCCAGGATTGTTTTACCAGAACCGACATCTCCCTGCAGCAGCCGATTCATCACATGTGTGCTGCAAAGATCCGCCCTGATCTCCTCCCACGCGTGCCTCTGATCCGAAGTCAGCTCATATGGGAGCTGTTCAATCAGTCTCTCCGGTTCCGCTGTCGGGATCATCGGTTTCGGATTTGTTTCACCCCGGACAGCATCGCCGTTTGTTCGCACACCAAGCAGAAAGAAGAAAAATTCATCAAAGGAGAGCCGCCTGACCGCATTCTCTGCCTGCTGCATATTTTCCGGGAAATGAACTGACTGATATGCCTTATCCTCAGACACCAGTCCCTGTTCCTTCACAATCTGCTCCGGAAGATACTCCGTCCGGAAATCCGCACTTTCCTCCGCCCCGTGCTCTATATGATTCAGCACTTCCCGTATAATTCGGATGATAAGTTTGTTCTTTAATCCCTGCGTGAGCGGATATCTCGGGAGAAATGTCCCTGCGAGCTTCGTGTACTCTTCCGGTGCATAGAGACCCGGCTGTTCCATATAGCGGTTTCCGTTCTGGCTCTGCTGCAGTCTGCCTCTGACAATAAAGGTACTGCCCGTTTTTACTCTCTGTTTCAAATACGGTTGGTTAAACCATGTCAGACGCAGAAAACCGCTTCCATCCCCTGCCCGAAAGTACGTCACTGACTTTCCGGCAGAATGGAAGGTTGTCCCACTTCCGACGATGGTGATGCGGAGGGCAGTCACTTCTCCCGTCTCCGCTTCCGCCAGGCTGACCGGTTCCGGGAAGAAATCGTACCCTCTCGGAAAATATTGGACCAGATCTCCGACCGTATTCAGATTTTTCCTTGCAAGGAGCGACGCAGTCTTCGGTCCCACCCCTTTGACCTCTGAAAGCGGACTGTCCAATGTAAGCGTGCCGGTCACCTCAAATTCTCCTTCTGACTCCTTCAAACCCGTTCGCACATATGTTCGATTTCTATTTTATCACAGGAATCAGTGGAGACAAGGGTAAAAAGCAAGAAACGCGGCAAGCTCTTCATCTGCTTGTCCGCGACTGTTATCCCTTTATCAGAGCACAAACTTCAACAACGGGCGGCTGCTGTCAATTGACAGCAGCGATCTGATTTCAGACAATAATACAGCATCCGGGAAAAGAGAAGCAGCAGAAACGGTCCATGACATCTGTCTAAAGACCGCAAAATATGTCCTTTGACGAAAAATCGTTTTATACAATTATGGAAAAGCTTCGGTGCGAAAGAATGCAGCACGAAAGGTGAATTGATCATAGCACTGATCACAGTGCATTTCTACATATTTGCATCAATTTACTGATTAGTTTCGCATTTTCGCAGAATTAGCCGAATATCCGCATAGATTTTTAGGCAATGACAATAGCATAGCCGTTTTCCTGGAACATCAGGCCTGTTTCCATCCGGGCAACAAGCTGTAGTGCGTGAGAGGAGAACCGCTATGAGTCAGAAAAGAACAATCACCGTCAGCGATGTCTGCCAGAAGTGGCTGGAGGAAGTGCGCAGCTCCGTACGGAGTTCGTCTATCCTGCAGTATGATCTTGTTGTACAAAATTACATTCTTCCAGGGGTTGGAAATATTCCGGCGGTAAACCTCACAAGCGATGATCTGCGGGCATTTCTCGACCATTTGCTGCGGGATCCATCCTATCATGGAAAGCCTTTATCTCCATCTACCGTTTCCCAGATCCGCACAATTCTTAAAATGATTTTGACATTTGGAGAGGATCAGAACCTTATGCCGCAGATCAGACTGCGTTACCGCATCCCATCAAGCTCCGGCAGAATGGGGCGCTGCCTTCCGCCGGAGGATGCCCGGCAGATTGAACGGGCGCTCTCCGGCTGTCAGGATCCGCGCTTGTATGGCATTTTGCTCTGTCTTGACATGGGACTTCGGCTCGGTGAGCTATGTGCGCTGCGCTGGGAGGACTTCGACTTTGATAATCATCTCCTGAACGTGCGCCATACTGTCAAGCGGGAAGAAGTCATCGCACCGGATGGCGCAATTCGCAGCCGGTGGGTAATCGGACTTCCGAAATCCAGTTCTTCCAACCGGCAGATTCCAATTCCTGCGCATATGGAAAAGGATCTTCGGGGCATGCGCGGTCTGGCAGCGGACAGCTCCTGCTTCTTTTTAAACGGCAGATCCGATCGGTTTGTTCAGCCGCGAAGTTACCAGAGAACGTTCCGGGAATTTCTGGACAGAGAAGAGATTTCTCCAATTAATATTCATTCCCTGCGGCACAGTTTCGCCACAAGATGTATTCATGCCACAGATGCGCGGACGGTGAGCGAGCTGCTCGGCCATGCGGATCCAACCGTAACAATGCGGCTTTATGTGCATACCACGATGGATACAAAGAGAAAGGCAATGGACGAGATGGAGCGGAATCGTATTCATGACGCATAAGGACATATTTTGCGTACACATTTCTAACCGCACCGGCGGAATTCTGCTTTTCCCGATACGGTCATTTCCATCCGTATCGTAGATCTTCCCGTTTTCTGCGGCTATATCATGCACAATACATTCATTATATTGATCCGGATGGATCAGGAGGGAGGAACCATCATGACCCAAACAGCTTACTGCAGCGATTTTCCTTACCGCAGCCGCACCGGACAGATTGGCCCGGAGGCGGCGATGGAGATGCTTCGGAAGGAACTGGAGCAGGAACACTTCGGAACCATGCGCCCTCTTGACAGTATTCTGAACGATCTGATGGAGGTATGCGCAGCATGGGAAAAATAGTTTATCTCACCGGCAGTGCCGAAAATTCGCTCTATGATCTGCTGCTTCTGTCCCATCAAACCGGAAAAGACCAGCAGAATGAGTTATTTCGAAAAGCATCCAGCATTCTGTACGACAGCGCTGCGCTTCTGAAAGACGCAAAGCCGCTGCCCATGCCATCTCTGGCGGAGCAGGTCTGGGTGACCACAATCGGACCGGTGGAAATCTTCTTCCACGAAGTTCCCCGCTATCACAGGATCAACATTCTTCGGATCAACTACCCGGATGCGGAGTTGTGAATCCGAATGACAGGAACTTTCTATGCGTCATTATGTTCTTGCGCTTTCTCTGTAAGGTCCTGGAAACGAGGACATATTCTGTATAGATAAAAGCACCCGGATACAACATTTTGTATCCGGGTGCTCTTCTTCACCTTCGCTGCCAGACTAGCAGCAGCTATATCCGGGATATTTCCATTGCACTATGCGGTGCACCAACGATCACTCCTCCGCAGAGAGAATGTAATAGTAGATCGGCTGATTTCCGGACTGGAGCTCTACATCGCACGCAGGGAAGTTCTGCCTGACCATATTCTCAAACTTTCCTGCGTCATCCTCCGAGATATCCGCCCCGTAGTAAATGCTGATGAGAGAAGTGCTGTCATTCACCATCTTTCGAAGCGTCTCGAGCGTTGTCTCGTCCCGGTCCCGGCCAACCGCAAGAATACCATTGTCTCCGATGCCCATGATATCGCCCTCATGGATCGTTACATTATCCAGTGTTGTATCCCTGACCGCATAGGTAACTTCCGCACTGGCCACCTTCCCGATCTCCTGCATCATATTCTCGCGGTTTGCATCGACCCCGACTTCCGGCATATAGTTGATCACCGCCGCAATTCCCTGTGGAACCGTCTTGGTCGGGATGACAATGACCTTCTTATCCTCTGCCATGGCCGCCGCCTGATTGGCTGCCATGATGATGTTCTTGTTATTCGGAAGAACAAATACCGTGTCAGCATTGACAGAATTGACCGCCTTCAACACATCCTCCGTGGAAGGGTTCATGGTCTGGCCGCCGGAAATAATATAATCGACACCGAGTCCGCGGAAAATTTCCTCCAGCCCGCTTCCAGCGCACACAGCGATAAACGCCACTTCTTTTCTCTGCTTCGGATCAGGCTCCGCCTGCACAGAAGCCGCTCCATCTGAGGAGTCTGCCTTTGTTTCCTCTGCTGTGACCGGTCCCTCTTTCTCGCCAATCCGCATATTGGCAATCTGAATGTTCTTCAGCTCGCCATACATCAGGGCCTTCTCCACCGCGAGGCCTGGATCGTTTGTATTGACATGGACACGGACAGAATCCTCGCTGCTGATACAGAGAATCGAGTCGCCAATAGAACCCAGAAATGCCTTGAAATCCTTCTCTGTCTTGGGATTCCAGAGCTTCATGGTCTTATCCTGCAGGATCACAAAATCAGTGCTGTAGCCATATTTCAGCTCTTTCCTGATCTCTGTATCCTGATCCCTTTCAGGCGCCTTCTCTTCCTCTTCCGCCGGCTCTTCTTCCTCCAGCACCATAGCCGGGTCTACCTGCCTGCCGCGCAGCCCCTCCTGCGCGCCCTTCAGAACCTGCATCAGTCCCTGTCCGCCGGAATCTACAACACCCGCCTGCTTTAACACCAGGAGAAGCTCCGGGGTGGAGGCCAGTACCTCATCTCCATATTTGATCACTTCGTCAAGAAAATGATCCAGATCCGTCTCTCCGCCGTCAGCCAGCTCGCGGCCCTTCTGCGCCAGTCCCTTGGCAACGGTGAGAATCGTTCCCTCTTTCGGCTTCATCACAGCCTTGTACGCCGTCTCCACGCCCTTGTCCATCGCGTCAGCAATGATCGGGATGTCCGGGTTGGAATATTCCCGAATACCTTTGCAGAAACCGCGCAGCAGCTGTGACAGAATCACACCGGAATTTCCTCTCGCTCCGCGCAGCGATCCGGAAGAAATAGCCTTACAGATCGTCATCATGTCAAACGAATCTCCAAGGCCGGCGACTTCACGGACAGCAGAGGTGATGGTCATCGTCATATTCGTCCCGGTATCTCCATCCGGTACCGGAAACACATTCAGCTCATTGATCCATTCCTTGTTGGATTTCAGATTATATGCTCCGGCTAAGAACATCGCAGAAAGCATCTTAGCGTCAATCGAATTGGTGCTCAATCTCATTTCCTCCTGAAATTCTAGATTTATCCTTAATCGATGACTTTGACGCCTTCGACATAAATATTGATCTTGTCAATTTCCAGTCCGGTAAACTCCTCTACCCGATAACGGACATTACTGATCAGATTCTCAGCAACCGTAGGAATATTGACACCATAAGAGACGATGACATGAAAATCAATATCCAGTTTATTGTTCGGAGTGAGCGTCACCGCGATGCCTTTGGTCATGGAATCCCGTTTCAGCAGATTCACAAGTCCACCCTTCATCACAGCTGCCATTCCCACTATTCCAAAGCATTCCGTAGCAACCGTCCCGGCATACTGGGCAATTACTTCGTTATCAATGGATATGCTTCCCATATGGGTATTCATGGAAGATGACTTCATAGATAACCTCCTGCTGCATGGTCAATTTCAAGATATTCTCAGAACGGCAGAACCATCCACTTTCTCTTCTCTGATCCGATTCTCAGAAAAATTATACGCGCTTTCAGCACAAAAAGAAATGGCGGACCGAAGAATCCTCGATCCGCCATACAGGTACGATGCAACAGTGATTCAGGCACGTTCGACTTTACCGGAACGCAGGCATGCAGTGCATACATGCATTTTTCTGGTGCCGCCGTCGACCTTCACGGAAACAGTCTTGACATTGGAATTCCAGATACGGTTTGATCTTCTATGTGAATGGCTGACGTTGTTGCCAAAGTGAGCGCCTTTTCCACAGATATCGCACTTAGCCATTTTAACACCTCCTGACATCAGAGATTATTTCGAACACAACAGTCATACTATAACAAAGTCAAAATCACTTTGCAAGGAAAATTTCAGACAAGTGGACTAAGCTGCCTCCCCTCTTCACGGCCGCTCCGAATCCTGTTCCGCCTGTTTCTTCTCTTCTTTTTTCCTGTGAGGAAAGGCGTATTCCACAGCCTCTTCCCCATCCATCATATCTGGCTTTCTGGAAGTAAAACGGTCCACAATGTCCGGGACCATATCAACAAGTTTTGTCACTGCATCCTGGTTCTTGATGTTGACAACCTTTACCGTTCCTCCGCGGATAATCAATACTGCACTGGGAGAAAGCTTCGCTGCAAATCCGCCGCTTCCACTGTCCTTACGGTCTGCATTATTGGCTCCTGCCGCACATCCGATGGTCACATCTGAAAGCGGAATAATCGTGGTATCGCCAACGATAACCGGTTCCCCCACGACAGTTTTGGAAGAGATCGTTGTACCCGCTCCGTCGAGCAGAGACTGCATCACCCTTTGAAAGTTATTTACATGATCAGCCATGCTTTTTTATCTCCTTCAGTCTTCGCAAGGTCACCCGCACACTTTTGTCAGCCAGCAGAGAGACAGCCGCTGCCACAATGGAGATCAGACAGATTCTGCCCTTTGCCTCCCCGTGCAGATCCATCTGATATGCCATAAACTCAGGCCGAATCTGTACGCAGTTTCCTGTGATCGGATACATCATGCCAAGTACTGCGAGCAAAATACCGGCCCGCTCCGGATCGCCCAGCCCAGCGGTGCCGGTGATATAGAAATGTCTGGGCATAAGCCGTCTGACAATTTTTGCCACATGATGCGCAGTTTTGTGAACAGCTCTCTCCGTATTTTCACTTCGTAGAATTATGGCAAAACGCCGCACTTTGTATGAGGCTTTTTTGATTTTAGCACAGATAAATTTCAGGCTCAATCGATTCGCGCCACCTGCCCGTTTTCCATCCGTTTCAGAGAAGCCTTCCGGTTCTTTCGCGTTTGTTTTCCGTGTTCCTGCTCCTGAGCCGGTCTGTAGCTCCGTTTTTCCCAAATGATCTGTATCTGCAGTGGCAGACTGCTTTCCACCGTTCACTGTATCCTCTCCTGCCGGAGATGGAGCCTTTCCTTTTCTTTTTTTTCTGACATTCGCCTTTCGGGACGCACTGTCCCTGTTCCCCGGAAAGACGCGGAAACCAAGCACATAGACTTGAAACTCTGGTTTATCCGGCCAGGAAATGCCTCCCCGGACGAAAGAAAACAGCCAGGAAAAATGAAAGGACGCAGCCGTATTCTCCCTCGACAGTGCCTGCTCCATCTCCGGTTCCTCATGTGGTGAGGGATCATCAACGTGTCCCTCCGCCCGGTAGCAGACGGGCACAAACAGAAGAAGCAGAAGAAATGCCAGAATTAGAAACAATGCACAGAGTAAAATTTTGCCAATCACGCCAAGTATGGTCAGCACGATCATCCCTGTACCTCCGTGCCGCGTCCGTTTTTCAGTATGCCATGGGGAAACAAATAGGACCGGACATCTGGACTTCCAGTCGCATCGACCGCCTCCTGCACAATTTGCCGCAGGAGCTCAAGAGCCTCCGTTTTTCCGGAAGCAATGCCCAGAATCATAGGAGGGTGATTCCGGTACCAGGGTTGTTTCAGAAACGCACTATGCATCAGTTCCGGCATGCATCCCTGTTCCGGCATGGTAAGCACATATACCGAAAGCTGTCCGGCATAATGCCGCAGCCTCCATTTTACAAGCTCCGGATATTTGATCGACTCCCCGACATACAGTTTGCGATAAAAATGCATATCTCACCTGATCTCTCTTCCTGCACCCCGCGCGGAATCATTGCTGCCGGATAATTCCCAGGTTCATTGGCCTGACGCCAGCAGGGCTGGTATCCGTACAAGACCGGCACAGCGCGATACAATTATTATATCGGTCAGTCCTGTCACATGGCAAAATATGCATCAAAAACTTCTTTCGCCACCGGAACCGCTGCATCTCCGCCGCTGCCAGCCCCCTCGACGATGACAGTCACGGTTATTTTCGGATCGTCGACCGGCGCCATGCCGGTAAACCAGGCGTGTGACTTGCTTTCGTCATTGGCATCATATTCAGCGGATCCGGTTTTTCCTGCTGCCTCGTATGAAGCGTCCGCCAGCTTTGATGCCGTACCTTCCGTGACAACAGCCCTCATCATTTTACGAATCTCTGCCGCACTCTGACTGTCTATCATCTGACCAACCTGTTCCGCCTTCTGCTGCTTCAGCGAAGTGCCGGACGCCGTTTTCACGGAAGAAACAAGCCTCGGCTTCATCAAAGTCCCATTGTCCGCCACTGCGTTGGTGATCATATTCATATGAAGAGGGCTCATGGCTGTTTCCCCCTGTCCGATGGAAAGCTGCATTACCTCCTTCGTGGATGTGGTGCTGTCAAGACTGACATGACTTTTTACATACGGCAGGTCATAAGGAAGTTCCTCATCAAACATCAGTGTTTTCATCGTTGCGCTCCAGCTGGAGCGGTCCAGCGACAGTCCGAGATTGGCAAACGAACAATTACAGGAATTGGCAAACGACTGCAGCAGATTTTCCTGTCCGTGCACCTCGTAATGAAAACAGTGAATTTTCTCCATATCTACGATAAAATCACCGGTGCATGTATAGGAATAATTCTGCCAATCGTCTGGATGTTCCTTCAGGTACTCGATCGTATCGATAATTTTGAAGGTAGATCCGGGTGGATAATACCCCTGTGTCACACGATTCAGAAGCCTTCCAACGGTAGGATCCTCTGCAAGATACCGTTGCCAGTTTTCCTCCACTGTTTCCGGATCAAAATCCGGTTTGGAAACCATTGCCAGAATGGCGCCGGTTTTCGGATCTGAGACGATCACCGCTCCCTTATGGCTTCCCAGCGCGTCAGACGCCGCCTTCTGCAATCTTGTGTCCAGTGTGGAGTATACAGCATTGCCCTGATAGAGCTCCCCCTTTGAATCTGCCTCTGCCTTTTCCTGCAGAGACAGATCCGAATTGACAAGATCATAATTGTAGGCCAGCTCAATGCCGCTTCCACCCTCTACAGCGTATCCGACCGACTGGGCAAAGAGATTCCCATAGGGATACTGGCGCACCTGCTTTCCAGTAGATTCATCCTGGATGGACTGTGCCAGCACCTGTCCATCCGAGGAAAAAATTTTCCCGCGGATATTTTTCGCGAGCATCTTTTCTTCTCTGCTGTTGTAGGAATTATCGAACAATTCCCGCTTATACCGGAAAGAATACGTGCAAAGGAAAATTCCCATCGCGAGAAAGAGAAGGATGAAGAACCACTGAACAAAGACAATATCTCTCCGCATCCTCCGCTTTTCCCGTCTTTTCCTGCCGCTCTGTTCTGCCAGCCTGTCATTCCTCATCATTGCGATCCTGTCTGTCCTCTGCCCCGCTTTCCGTCCGGTCGTCGCCCCCAACAACCGAGTAGTCGCGCAGATCAATATCCGAAAGATCCTCTGTCATGCCATCGTCGAGATAATCGCCTTCCGAAGGAGACGCATGCTGGTGAACGATGGGAATATTGCCCCTGTCCGGACGACTGAATTCCTGCCGCGGCAGGGCCGGCCGCCGCAGAGCCTGCGGCATAGGTAATTCCCGATATCTGGCCGCCCGCTGGCCCGTATCCGCATGAGTTCTCCTCCGCTGCCTCTGTTCCGCCTCATACCGCCTCGCATAACCTGCTAAACGATCCTGCTGCATGATGAAGATAGCCTCCACCATGGAAAACATGAGAATCGTCGAGAGAACGGAACTTCCACCGTAGCTGACCAGCGGCAGCGTCACGCCTGTCAGAGGAATGAAACGAACCTCCCCGCCGATCGTCAGAAATGACTGAAAAATATAAGTCACCGCAAATCCAAAGCTCATGAACCGATAAAAACGATCTGCAAAATTCAGGGCGCTCCAGAGCATATTCAGAAAAATAACAAGACACAGAGCAAGAAGACACATGCCGAAAAGAAGCCCCATCTCCTCACAGATGGCTGCGAAAATAAAATCGGATTCCACAAAGGGAATATCTGTCGGCGTGCCCTGCGTTAGTCCAGCACCAAACAGACCTCCGCCTGAAATTGCAAACAGAGACTGTGTCAGCTGATATCCCATTCCGTCGATGACGCTCCAGGGATTCAGCCAGGCCGTCACACGGACCTGAACATGGCTGAATAGTTTCACACAGACCAGGGCGCCGACGGCACCCAGCCCGATTCCGGCTGCAAAATAACGATATTTTCCCGACGCAAGCAGAGTCATGAACAAAAAGACCACATAATAAATCAGTCCGCTGCCCAGGTCCCTCGACAAAATCAGGATTCCTACATGAATCATCGCAAAGAAACCGGCTGCAAGAATCTGATGAGTGTCTGCAGCATAATAATAGGCGCTTGCCAGAAAGAGTACATAAAGAATTTTGACAAATTCCGATGGCTGCATGGTCACACCGGCAATGGTAAAAGACAGATTGGAACCGTTCACCGCCCGTCCGACGATCAATACAACAGCAAGGGCGAGAATTCCTGTCAGGGCATAGACATAAACCAGGTTTCTGGCATATCGGAACTTCTTCATAAAGGCCGGGACCGCGATGGTGACGACCAGTCCGATCGCAGCGATGACAAATTGTTTTACAGCCTTATCGAACGAGAGCCTGGTGATGATGATCAGACCGATGGAGAGCATCATACAGACATGCGTATAAAGAATCCGGTTGCAATTCGGATAAAATGTCCGGTACAGAAAGATAGCCACCGCCATCACTACAGCCTGGAACAGCCAGAAAAACAGGAGCCGTGCTTCCTTCTGAGCCGCATAAATGGTGAGATAGGCGAGCGCCTGATTCAGGAACAGGATCCCGATCAACAGGCGGTCCGCCAGATCGTTCTCCCTGCGATGTCCTATCGTACGAATCTGCAGAAAGGCTATCGCTGTATATATCATCATATTGATCGCAATCGGATACCTGGTCAGCGCCAGAATATAGGTACGCATCAGACAGCGCCTTTCCTGAAATGTCCAGTGGTATACGTCAAACTCTCCGGGAAGTCTCCGGCTCGTCTACCATCCCTTTGATTTTGGTAGAACGACACAATCTTTTCTGTTTCTGCGGGTGTCTCTGTCGTAAAAGACAGAACCCACCTGCTGCCCCTCAGAATCGGTTCCTCAGTAAAACGATGCAGAGACAGCGGAACACTGTTATAAATGACATTTTGGCACAAACTGCAGATCGTTCGGACCGGAAATTTCTGATTTCTGCGGTCATACAGAGCAAAAAAGCCGTCCTCTTTTCCCACGCAGCAGTTTTCCGTCTTCCGGACACAGCCGGCACTGATCATCATCGGTATTCGGCCATACACGTAGCAGGCAGACTGTGCAAGACAGTCTTTGAATTCAGTGATAAGCTCCTTCCCACTCTGTTCCACTGAAAGTACATGGAGCTGTACACCTGCTGCCGCCCTCATTGCCTGCCGGTTCCAGCAGTAAAGGCTGTGATCCGCAATCAGCGGCAGATGGCAACCGTTCCGCTCCAGATATGCAAGTCCCTCCAGATTTCTGACCACAGCGCCGCAATACCTTCCTTCCTGCAGTGCCGTGAGCGCTTCCTCCATCCAGGCTGCATTCCGGGCGCGGATGGCATATGGCAGTGCAAGAAAAGCTCCTCTATCCCGTAAGGCAAACTGCATGCTGTCGTCCACCAGAAGAATATTTCCTGCATTGCTGGCTGCGCGCCCCTGCGCAGCAGTCGCCGCAAACACCACAATGGGAGAATCCGGCAGGGATGCTTCTATTGATTTTACTGAAGAATTCCGGACCTCTGATGCTTCATCCGCACCGGAGCCGCCGGCTGGACCATTTATTGCCATGTGCTCCGCGGCCTGCCTGGCACGCGACATGATTCTGTCCTGCAGCGCCCGGAACTCCCTTCTGTGCTCTCTGCGGCAAGAAGACAGAAGCTGTTCCTCCAATTCAGAGAGCGCAGCCCGGCGAAGCGCGTTCAGGCTGCTGACCGGAAGAAATACCATCCCGGATATCTTCTGATTGACCCCCTCGACTGCGAACACGGTGTTCCCGCTTTTCCGGAGGCAATGCTCAATCTGTTCTTCCGTCAGAGGGCGATTTGCTGCGCTCTGAACTGTTTCGCCCCGTACCGTGACACGGACAGGTGCGCTCTGCGTTTCCGCACTCCCGTGCGCTTCAGGGATCCTGCCCTCCGCCAGCAGTTCAGCAGGCTGCCCTGTCTTCATCAGAATGGTGAAATGAACCCCCGCCTTATTTTTTATCGGGTGAACATATTTTTCCCTCACTGCTGCCGCTCTGGACTCGTCCGTCCCGCGGTACCCCGGCTGGGAGATCGTGATGAGTTTTCTTCCGTTGTACTCATGATAATAACCATTCGACAGTTCGGTGCGCAGATAGAGCTGTTTCAGATTTTCCAAATCCTCAGGATCGACATGCCATTCATTTTCCCGATGTTCTTTCTGCAGGGCATCGTACCGGTCCAGATATTTGCGGTACACGTGCGTCACGCCGGCGGCATACTCAGGCTTTTTCATGCGCCCTTCGATCTTGAAGGAATCGATGCCGGCATCCACCAGCTCCGGAAGAAGCGTCAGCGTACACATATCCCGCATGGAAAGCGGATAGCAGGGGCTGTGTGCGGCGTCTGTTCCTTCCGGTCTTCCGTCTTTTCCCAGCACAGTATAGGGAAGCCGGCAGGTCTGGGCACAGCGTCCGCGATTGCCGCTTCTTCCGCCCAGAAAACTGGAAAAGAGACATTTTCCCGAGTAACAGTAGCACATCGCGCCGTGAATGAAGGTCTCAAGCTCGACCGGCACCTGATCCCGCAGATGCCGGATCTCAGCCAGATTCAGCTCTCTTGCCGGGACAACCCGCGTCACCCCCATCTCCGCCAGATACCGCACTGCATCCGGCGTCGTAACAGAAAGCTGCGTGCTCGCATGCAGCGCAAGTTCCGGCAATTCCTGATGAACAAAACGAAGAACACCGAGGTCCTGCACAATGATTCCATCCAGACCTTCCTCCGCGAGCGGGTATAAAAAAGAAGGAATCTGAGCCAGTTCTTCCCCCCGCATGAGCGTATTGACCGTCAGATGGACTTTTACGCCGCACAGATGGGCGGTCCGGATCACCTCACGGAGCTCCTCATCACTGAAATTTTCTGCATAGGCGCGCGCGCCGAACCGGCGTCCTGCCAGATAAACCGCATCAGCTCCTGCATTGACAGCGCCCTCGAATGCCTCCATGGTCCCGGCCGGTGCCAGTAACTCCACATGCTTCATACGCTTGATTTCATTCCGGCTTCCAGGCGGATGATCTTCCTCTCATTCTCTTCATTCACCGCCTCCAGCTTTTTTAGATTCTTTTCTGTGTTCTCCAGCTTCATCTGCGTCGTGACAAGCTCATGCTTCAAATCATAAAGATCCTTCTCCCGATCCTGCACGTCCGCACTCATCGCCTCTGCCTGTTTCCTGGCCTTGAAATAGTCGTCCGCCAGATTAATTTCCAGCAGAAGCGTTTGAAGATCCCTGGACAGATGGGAATATCCTTCTTCGCGGGACAGATCTTCGATCTTTCCATTGAGATAGGAGGCGATTTTCTGGATGTACTCCTCACTCTCATACCCGCTCAGCGTATAAACCTTGCCGCCAATCACAACCTTTGTGTCTGTTTTAGCCATATTTATACCCCCCGTGCCGCGTCCGCAGGAGCCTCGAATCCCATATGCCGGTATGCTGCTTCGGTGACAACACGTCCTCTCGGCGTGCGGTTGATGAATCCGTTTTGAAGAAGATATGGTTCGACAACATCCTCAATCGTCCCGGCATCCTCTCCGATTGCTGCTGCCAGGGTATCCAGCCCGACCGGGCCTCCTCCGAACTTTTCAATCATAGTCCGCAGAATCCGCTGATCATTCCGGTCGAGTCCGCAGCGGTCCACTTCCATCAGATCGAGTGCTGTTCTGGCAACCCCGAGTGTGATCACACCGTCGCTTCTCACCTGTGCAAAATCCCGGACACGCTTGAGGATCCGATTGGCCAGCCTTGGTGTGCCCCGGCTCCGTCTCGCCATCTCCTCCGCCGCATCCCGGTCGATCCTGACATGCAGCACCTCCGCGGAATGAAGAATAATGGTCTGCAGCTGCGGAACGGTATAAAACTCCAGACGATGAATGATCCCAAAGCGGTCCCTGAGCGGGGCAGACAGAAGTCCGGCCCTCGTGGTCGCGCCAACCAGGGTAAACGGCGGAAGCTCCAGCCGGATTGATTTTGCCGTGGATCCCTTTCCGATCATGATATCGATGGCATAGTCCTCCATGGCCGGGTACAGAACTTCCTCCACCTGCTTGTTAAGCCGGTGAATCTCGTCCACAAACAGGACATCTCCCTCGGAAAGACCATTCAGAATGGACGCCATATCGCCCGGCTTCTCAATGGCCGGACCGCTGGTAATCCGCAGATTAACCCCCATTTCGTTGGCGATGATACCCGACAGCGTCGTCTTTCCAAGCCCCGGCGGTCCATAGAACAGAACATGATCGAGCGGCTCCCCTCTCTGCCTGGCCGCCTCGATGGATATCCGGAGACTTTCCCGGATCCTGTCCTGCCCGATATAATCCTCCAGTTTCTTCGGCCGGAGCGAGCCTTCTATCTTCTCATCTTCCTCCGTGAAACTGGTTTCAATCAATCTTCGCTCCATACCTTCCGCACTGTTTCCCCCGGTTTCCGTAAACCGTAAACGAACCCGGAATCTCCTTCCCGTCCGCGGCCATCTGACACCGCGGCAAAAGTAATTTCTTCTCTGAGCAGACAGCAGCAAAACTGCCTCTGCTTCGATTGATTCTGCTCCGCCGCAGCCGGAATTTAGTGAATATATTTCAGCGCCGTCCTCAGCAGGGATTCCGTTCCGGATGCCCCCTCCTCCACTGCCCTTCTGACAGCCCGGACTGCTTCCGCCCTGGTGTAGCCAAGTGTCGCGAGCGCCTCCACCGCATCCGCCATTTCCCCGGAAACAGCTTCTTCCTGCCCTTCCGGAGAAGTGTCGGCGGCAGAGGCATCCGGGATCGGCATGTCGATTTTATCCTTCAGTTCCAGGACAAGGCGCTCCGCTGTCTTTCTTCCGATGCCCGGCGCTCTGGAAATGGCCTTTACATCACCGGAAGCAAGCGCAAACCGCAGATCATCGGCGCTCAGTGCGGAGAGAAGGGACAACCCTGCCTTTGGTCCCACGCCGCTGACTGTGATGAGCTGCCGGAAAAGATTCAGATCATCTCTGGAGAGAAACCCGAACAAAGAGAGCTCATCCTCCCTGACCTGCGTGTAGGTATATATTGTCACTGTCTCGCCCCGGTGTCCGGAAAGCCTCGAGGCCGTATCGGAGGAGATCTGGATCAGGTAGCCGACGCCGCCGACATCCAGTTCGACCGTGGCACCGGTCAGATAATCAACCGTTCCCTTGAAAAATGCATACATATCAATTCACTTCGTCTGGTCGTTGATATAGTTGATGAGACCGCCGTCGTCAATGATTTTCTGCATGAACGGAGGGAACGCCTGTCCCTGATATTCCCGGCCGGTTGTCTCGTCTGTGATGACGCCTGTGTCAAAATTCACACGGACTCTGTCCCCTTCCCGGATCTCCTCCGATGCTTCAGGGCATTCGATGATCGGGAGTCCGATGTTAATCGCATTCCGGTAGAATATCCGTGCAAATGTTGCCGCAATCACACAGGAAATGCCGGATGCCTTGATTGCAATCGGCGCGTGCTCGCGGGAGGAGCCACAGCCAAAATTTTTCCCGGCCACGATGATATCTCCCTGCTTCACCCTTGATACAAATGTCTTATCCAGATCTTCCATGCAGTGAGCAGCCAGCTCCGCCGGATCGCTGGCTGCAAGATACCGTGCCGGAATGATGACATCAGTATCGACATTATCCTCATAACGAATGACTGTTCCTTCTGCCTGCTCCATACTTATTCCTCTTCCAGTTTGAAAACCATGCATGTCTCCGGAGACAGTCCGGACATCTGTGTACAGACCTCCGGTCTGATTCAGAACCGCGACGGATCCCCGATATCTGTATATTCTGTCGGATCCGCAATCTTCCCAGCCACCGCAGACGCCGCGGCAGTCGCCGGACTTGCCAGATAAATTTCTGACGTCACATCGCCCATACGGCCGACAAAATTCCGGTTTGTGGTCGAGACGCAGCGCTCTCCGGCCGCCAGAATACCCATATATCCGCCGAGGCATGGGCCGCAGGTCGGTGTGCTGACCACTGCACCAGCCTCGAGGAAAACCTTCAGCAGTCCTTCCTCCATGGCTTCCATCGTGATGGCCTGCGTGGCGGGAATGACAATACAGCGAATACCATCCGCCACATGACGGCCGCGCAGAATGGAGGCCGCCGTCCGCAGATCGCTGATTCTTCCGTTGGTGCAGGAGCCGATCACCACCTGATCAATCGGGATATCCGGAATCTCGTCAAAGGTTCTTGTATTTTCAGGAAGATGAGGAAATGCGACCGTTGGTGTGATCTGTGACAGATCGATGTCCAGTGTCTTCGTATAAACCGCATCAGGATCTGCCTCATACGCTGTGCCGGATTTTGCGCCATGCTCTTTTTCATAGGCCAGCGTCTTTTCATCGACCGGAAAAATTCCGTTCTTCCCGCCGGCCTCTATCGCCATATTGGCGATGGTAAAGCGATCATCCATCGACAGGCTGGCGACACCTGGTCCTGTAAATTCCATGGATTGATAGAGCGCCCCATCGACGCCAATTTTTCCGATGATGGAAAGGATGACATCCTTGCCGCTGACAAACGGCCTGAGATGCCCGGTCAGGTGAATCTGAATCGCAGACGGCACCTTGAACCATGCTTTTCCGGTGGCCATACCCGCAGCCATGTCTGTGGAGCCGACGCCGGTGGAAAACGCGCCGAGCGCACCATATGTGCAGGTGTGGGAATCCGCGCCGATCACGACACCGCCGGGAGAAATCAGGCCCTGTTCCGGAAGGAGCGCATGTTCAATTCCCATCTCTCCCACCTCGTAATAATGCGTGATTTCATTGCATCTTGCAAACTCCCGGACACATTTGCAGTTTTCCGCGGACTTGATATCCTTTGCAGGGACAAAATGATCCGGAACAAGGGCAATCTTGTCCTTATCAAACACGCCCTTCCGTTCGAACCGGTTCATCTCCCGGATCGCAACCGGAGCAGTGATATCATTTCCGAGAACCAGATCAAGATCCGCCTCGATCAGCTGTCCGGCCTGCACGCTCGCAAGTCCAGCGTGCGCCGCCAGGATTTTCTGTGTCATTGTCATTCCCATGGCATATTCCTCCAACCTGCACCGGGAACGGGCCGCCAACCAGCTCTCCCGGCATCGTTCCATTGTAGCAAAAAGAACGCCGGGATGCCATTCCATCCTGGCGTTCTTGCAAAGTTCTGACAGGCCCGGATCAGTTGTTGATCAGCTTGTCCTCCTCCTTGTTCCAGCTGTAAAGCTTGCGGATTTCCGCGCCGACCTTTTCGGACGGATGCTCAGCGTGAAGCTTTCTCATCGCCTGGAAGTGAACCTGTCCGCCTGCGGAGCTCATCTCCAGCAGGAAGTCTTTCGCGAACGTGCCGTCCTGAATGTCGGACAGAATCTTCTTCATCGCCTTTCTGGTCTCATCGGTTACGATCTTCGGGCCGGTGATATAGTCGCCATATTCCGCCGTATTGGAGATGGAATACCGCATTCCTGCAAATCCGCTCTGATAAATCAGATCGACAATCAGCTTCATCTCATGAATGCATTCAAAATACGCATTTCTCGGATCATACCCGGCTTCCACGAGAGTATCAAATCCCGCCTGCATCAGGGCGCAGACACCACCGCACAGCACGGCCTGCTCACCAAACAGATCCGTTTCCGTCTCGGTACGGAATGTGGTCTCCAGCAGTCCGGCTCTTGCGCCGCCCATCGCTGCGCCATAGGCAAGTGCCAGCTCCAGGGCATGACCGGTTGCATCCTGCTGCACTGCGACCAGCATCGGGGTTCCCTTTCCTGCCTGATACTCTGAACGAACAGTATGACCCGGAGCCTTCGGCGCGATCATCGTGACGTCAATATCGGCTGCCGGCTTGATCAAGCCGAAGTGAATGTTAAAGCCGTGCGCGAACATCAGCATGGCGCCGCTCTTGAGATTCGGCTCAATATCTGTCTTGTAGCAGGCAGCCTGCTTTTCATCCGGAATCAGAACCATGACGACATCCGCTTCCTTCACTGCTTCCGGCACCGTCTTGACGGTCAGGCCCTGTGCCTCTGCCTTGGCAATGGACTTGGAGCCGGGATACAGGCCGACCACAACATCCATGCCGGAATCCTTCAGATTCAGCGCATGTGCATGGCCCTGGCTGCCATATCCGATGATAGCGATCTTCTTGCCCTCCAGCAGAGACATGTTGCAGTCTTCCTGGTAGTAGATTCTTGCTTGTTCTGACATTTTCATTTCCTCCTGTCTGCCTGTTAGTCTGTTCCTCTATTGATCATTATCGTACCGCGCGCCTCAGGGGCGGATGGTACTGGCAATGAAGCGAATTTCAATACCGGTCAGCGTCATCCAGATAAACCACACTGTCAATTCCCCGGGCAAGACCGGCGATCCCGGTGCGTGCCAGTTCCAGAATCTCATAGCCGTCGAGCAGCTTCAAAAATGCATCGATTTTCCCCTGATTGCCGGTGATCTCGATCATGAGGCTCTGCGGAGCGACATCAATAATACTGCCACGGAAAATATCGGTAATCGCTATGATTCCCTGGCGCTGCTGCGCATTGGCACGCACCTTGATCATAGCAAGCTCGCGGAAGACACTGCTGTCCTTCTGCAGAATCCGGACATCGCGGACATCCACCAGCTTTGCCACCTGTTTCTCGATCTGATCCAGAATGTCGTCATCTCCGTGGGTTACGATTGTGATCCTTGTGATTTTCGGATCTGCGGTGACGCCTGCCGTGATACTGTCGATATTGTAGCCACGCCTCGAAAACAGTCCTGAGATCCGGCTCAGGATACCGAACGTATTGTCAACCAGCAGCTGAAATACAACCTTTTTTTCTTCCATACATATACCCCGCTGAGACAAAATCCGTGAATGCGGTTTTGCCGAATGCGGCAGCCGTCCGTCCGATGCGGACACTTGTGCGGTAAATTGCCGCTATTATAATCCCACGATATAGTAGTGTCAAGGTTTTACGTATCGTACCTTGTCAGTCAATATCACACCAGCCGGCTATTGAGACTCTGTCTCGCCGCACCTCTGCAGGGCGACAGTACCGGTCCGCGTAATCTCCACAATCCGGACAGACCGCATGGTTTCCAGGAAAATTCTTACCCGATCCGGCGTGTCACAGATCTGTATCGTCATCATATTCTTCGACAGATCCACGATCTGGGCACCCATAATCTCACAGTTTTCCATGATATCCTTGCGATTATCCCGGTTATAGCGCACCTTGATCAGCATCAGCTCTCTGGATACCGCTTCCTGCTCACTGAACGTCTTGACCTTGATGACATCCAGCTTCTTATTGAGCTGCTTTTCGATCTGTTCGAGCGTCCTCTGATCCCCCGAACTCACAATGATCATATTCGAGACATCCGGGCTGTCCGTTTCGCCCACAGCCAGCGAATCAATATTGAAACAGCGTCTCCAGAACAGCCCCGCGACCTTGGCCAGTACACCTGCCCGGTTTTCCACCAGAACGGAATAAATTCTTCTCATGCGTCCCTCTTCTCTTTCAGGCCTGCTCATCCGGATCCACCTCAACCTCCAGGAGCACCGGGACATCCCTTTCGAGGAATGTCCGTACGACATGCTCCGTCTCGTCCTCCCGGTCCAGTTTCAGATATCGCATGCCATAGGCTTCCGCCAGCTTTTCAAGGTCCGGTCCCCCGCCGAGATCTGTGACGGAATACCGGTCGTGATAGGCCAGATGCTGGTGCTGCCGTACGAGTCCCAGCGTATTGTTCCGCATGACAACAATCTTCAGCGGAATACCATACTGGCCTGCCGTACCGAGCTCCATCATTGCCATCTGAAAGGCACCGTCTCCGCAGACAGCAGCTACCTGCCGGCCGGGATCCGCAAGTTTTGCCCCGATGGCTGCGCCGATGGAATACCCCATCGTTCCCATGCCGCCGGAAGTCAGAAACCTTCCCTCCCGGATGACAGCATTTTCACACGACCATAGCTGATTCTGTCCCACATCCGCCACATAAACCGCATCCTTCTCCATGGCGAGAGTCAGATTCCGGATAAAGGCTCTGGGGTCAACCGTACCCGCACGCCGCTGGCGCGGCTTCGCCGCCGCCTTCTCATGCACCGCTCTGCGGCGGTATAATTCCAGTGTATCCAGCCACGCAGAATAATCCGCAGCGGCCGGCTCCTTCAGAAGCTCCTCAAATACAGCGGCGATATCCCCGACCAGCGGGATATTGGGTCCAGCATTCTTTCCGATCTCAGCAGGATCCACATCAATGTGAATCAGCGTCTTATTCTCCGTGATCACGGCGGGTCTGTTGATGGAACGGTCCGCGACCCTGGCACCGACCATGATTACCACATCCGCATCATTCATCGCATGATTTGCAGTGGACTGCCCGTTATTGCCGACCATTCCATAGAACAGCGGGTGATCCGTCGGCATCACGGAAAGGCCCATCATGGTGCAGACAGCCGGTATGTGATACTTCTCCACAAATTCCCGCACCTGATGACATGCTCCGGAGAGATGCACTCCGCCGCCCAGGCAGAGCAGCGGCCGTCTTGCATGCTCAAGTTCTTTCAACACTTTTCGGATCTGTACCGTATTTCCCTTCACGGTAGGGCGGTACGTCCTCATGGAGACCGTCTCCGGAATGGCAAAATTACGCAGGGTCTCTTTCTGTACATCACAGGGAAAATCAATCAGCACCGGTCCCTTTCTCCCGGTTCCGGCGATGTAGAATGCTTCACGGAATATTCTCGGGATATCCTGTACATTGCGGACGATATAGCTGTACTTGACAAAGGATTCACAGGCACCGGAAATATCTGCCTCCTGAAACACATCCGACCCCATCTGCCCGGAATCCACCTGGCCGGTGATCAGAACCATCGGAATGCTGTCAGCGAACGCCGTCGCAATTCCCGTGATCAGATTTTCCGCCCCCGGTCCGCTTGTCACTGCCGCCACGCCGGTTCTGCCGGAAATCCGGGCATAACCGCTCGCCTCATGGGCCGCATTCTGCTCCTGACGCACCAGTATCGTCCGTATATCGGTGTTCAGAATGCTGTTGAAAAAGGGACAGATTGCCACGCCCGGATATCCGAACACATACTGTACTCCCTCTGCCTCCAGACATTTCACTGCTGCATCTGCTCCGTTCATGGCACCTCCTGTAACCGGTCTGGGCAGATTTAATCTGGCCTGACCGATATGGCGACTCCGTCTTCCATCTCGTGCTTCGCACCCGCTGATGAGCGGGGAAAAACTGTCTCTGCATCAATCTCTGTAATGTTCCTATCGTAGCACACTTCATTGATGAAGCGCATCCCTTATGATAAAGTTAGACGGACAGAGGGACAGATGGCATGCTGATTTTGGACAAATTCCTTCATACAAAACAAAACAACTTAAAAGTTTCGGATCGGCACCGCTATCAAGCTACTGTTCTTGCGTTGCTGTGTCTTGTCGTTCTCCTGACGGCCGGCTGCGGGAAGACAGAGCAGGAGCTGAACGAGGTCATCACCTACCGGAATACCATGAATGAGCTCTTTACCTCTCTTGCCGACTGCGAAAACGAATTTAACACTCTGGATGCCGGACAGAGCAATGCCTCCGAACAGCTGCTCCATGCGGTGGACCAGATGACAGCGGCGGTAAAGCGTGCATCGGAGGCGAAGGCGCCCGGCCGTTTTTCGAAGGTTCAGGATCTGGCCGTCGACGCTGCGGACTCCATGCAGACGGCAGACCGCTTGTTCCATCAGGCGCTGGACAATGACTATGATGCAGACGCCTTCTCCTCTGCCCTGGCCTCTTATAAGGATGCCTGCGCGATGATCGGGGATATCACGCGCTATATGCAGGAAAACGTTCCGTGACTCTTCCCAATGACATCGGAGCATCAATGAGCCATCGGGGTAGAAATGAAGTGCCGCAGAAACGCCGGCTGCCATTGGCAGCCGGCGTTTCTGCGGCATTGTGCTGGATTATTTCTATTTTGGGCATTCAGACTCAGACGCCCAGACGCTGTGAAGCATTTCTGGTAATTCCTTCAGATATAATGCCCGCCCTTGATCTTCAGTCTGGTGAGCGCCCTCGCCAGAGAAGCCTGCGTGCGCTTATATTCCATGATGCTCTGCTTCTGACGCAGTGCCTCGAGTGCCCGCTCCTTTGCCTCTTTCGCCCTGACTTCGTCAATTTCCTCCGGCGTCTCTGCTGCCTGAGGAAGAATGATGCAGCGGTTATTCGCCATCGAAATCGAGCCTGTACTCACCGCATAGCGGTGCCAGGTTCCATCCGGCGTCTTGTAAGCCAGCTCTCCCGGACTCAGCACTCCGATAAAAGCTGCATGCCCCGGCAGAATTCCGACCTGTCCGCCATCCATGGCAGGGAAAATCAGCTCGGCCGCCCGGCCGCGATAGATATCATGTTCCGCAGACAAAATGTCAAGCCGGAATGTCTTTGCTGTCTCTGACATTGTCTACTCCTCCAACAATCAGGCGTGGTCCAGTGTCTCCGCCTTTTTCTTCACTTCCTCAATACTGCCGACGTTAAAGAATGCCGCCTCCGGATAATCATCCATTTTGCCGTCGATAATTGCCTCAAAGCCCTGAATGGTGTCAGAAAGTTTGACATACCGCCCCGGAATGCCGGTAAACTGTTCTGCCACAAAGAACGGCTGTGACAGGAACCGCTGCACCTTGCGGGCGCGATACACCGTAAGCCTGTCCTCTTCCCCCAGCTCTTCCATGCCCAGGATGGCAATGATATCCTGCAGTTCTCTGTATTTCTGCAGAACCTGCAGAACCCGCTGCGCAGTCTCATAGTGCTCCTCCCCGACGATTGCCGGATCGAGAATACGGGAGGAAGACTCCAGCGGATCCACAGCCGGATAAATACCCTGTTCCACGATCTTGCGGGAGAGTACAGTCGTGGCATCCAGATGTGCAAAGGTCGTTGCAGGCGCAGGATCCGTCAGATCATCAGCCGGCACATACACCGCCTGTACAGAAGTAATGGAACCGTTGCGGGTGGAAGCGATTCGCTCCTGCAGCGCTCCCATTTCATTTGCCAGGGTCGGCTGATAGCCCACTGCTGACGGCATTCTGCCGAGAAGTGCCGAAACCTCCGAACCTGCCTGAACAAAACGGAAGATATTGTCGATGAACAAAAGAACATCCTGATGCTTCACATCGCGGAAATATTCCGCCATCGTCAGTCCGGTCTCTGCCACCCGCATTCTGGCTCCTGGAGATTCATTCATCTGTCCGAAGACAAGCGCTGTATTCTTGATGACGCCCGAGGCACTCATCTCAGACCACAGGTCATTGCCTTCCCGCGAGCGCTCACCGACTCCTGTAAAAATGGAATATCCATGGTGCTCCTCCGCAATATTGCGGATCAGTTCCTGAATCAATACCGTCTTTCCAACGCCGGCGCCGCCAAACAGGCCGATTTTGCCGCCTCTCGCATAGGGTGCCAGAAGATCGATGACCTTGATTCCGGTCTCGAGCTGTTCCGCCACCGGACTCTGGTCAGTGAAAGCGGGCGGTTCACGGTGAATCGGCCAATGCTTCTCCTTGTCCAGCGGTTCCCCGCCGTCGATTGTCTCGCCGAGCACATTAAACAGCCGCCCCAGTGTCTTGTCCCCAACGGGAACCTGAATCCCGCCGTCCAGTGACTCCGCCGGCATGCCGCACTGCAGTCCTTCGCTGGTTGACAGCATGATGCAGCGGGTCACATTGTCCCCCATATGCTGGGAAACTTCCATGACACAGTTCTTTCCGTGATTATTGACCCGGAGCGCGTCTCCAATATGTGGAAGAGGCTCTTCCTCAAATTTCACATCTACGACAGGTCCCATGACCTGAATAATTGTTCCAGTCTGCTTCATCTCTCAACATTCTCCATGCCGCGGCGATTTCTGCATCTGCCGCGCTGAGACAGCACCGTTGTCCCGGCGCCGTTACTTACCGCGCCGCCTCAGCGAATGCCTGCCCTGCCCGGACCGGCCTGCCTCTGCTGTGCCCTCGCGCCGGCGCAGACTTCCGTGATTTCCTGGGTGATCTTCGCCTGCCGCAGACGGTTGTATTCGATGCTGAGCTTCTGTTTCATCTCTCTGCCGTTCTTCCCTGCGGCGTCCATCGCCATCATGCGGGCATTGTGCTCGCAGCAGTATGATTCCACAAGCGCACCGAAAATATATCCAGTCAGATAGTTGGGCACAAGATTTTCAATAATTTCCCTGGGAGAAGGAATCAGCTCAAACGCCTCCTGATACACATCTGCTACTCCGGCGGCCTCCGGCCGGTTCACGCCCAGTTTGCTCAGCGGAAGAAGCTGCATGATGCGCGGTTCCGCCTCGATGCTGTTTATCATACGGGTGTAGAGGATAAAAACTTCATCTATCTTCTTCTGCCCATAAAGATCCAGCATCCGGAACGCAATGCTCCTTGCGCGGTGAATCGTCGGGTTCTGCGCCGTATAATGAAACTGCTCGTCGATGTGTATTCCCTTAGACTGAAAATATACACGACCTGTCTCCCCGATCACAAAGAGCATGTCATCCGCATCAGGGCGGATATCCTTCTCCGCCATCTTCAGGACATTGTGATTATATGCACCGGCAAGACCCTTGTCCGCCGTCACGACGATGACAGCCCGCCTCAGGTTCTCATCGGGCACGTGCGCCCTTGAATCCAGGTAGGGATGTGTGAAATCCTCCGGCAAATGGCGCATAATCCGTTCCATCTGCAGCTGCAGCATGTCAAAATACGGCTCCGTGTCTGCAAGCGCCTTCCTTGCCTTGCGCAGCTTGGTTGAGGAAATCAGATACATCGCGTTGGTAATTTTGAGGGTGTCGTCAATGGAGCTGATCCGCTCTCTGATTTCTCTGGTTGTTGCCATTACGATACCTGTTTCATCCACTCATCATGGAAATCTTTCGCATACTGCAGGATTCTGTTCTGCAGCGCGTCATCCATAGTTCCGGTTTTCTCCAGGTTTTCCATCACATCCGCATGGTGCTCATGCATATCGGTCAGCAGATCGGACTGGAATTTTTTCACTGACCTCACAGGCACATCCATCATGACTCTTCCTGATCCGGCGATCAGCGTGACAATCTGATCGGCCATCGTGAGCGGATGCGCCTGCGGCTGCTTCAGGACCTCCATCAGGGCTCTTCCGTTGGCGAGCTGGTTCTGCGTGGTCTCATCGAGATCGGAGGAAAACTGGGTGAAGACCTGCATCTCCCGATACTGCGCAAGGTCAATCCGCAGGGAACCGCTGGCCTTCTTCATTGCCTTCTTCTGTGCGGCGCCGCCGACACGGGAGACAGAAAGCCCGACATTGATCGCCGGCCGCTGACCTGCAAAAAACAAGTCACTTTCAAGAAAGATCTGACCATCTGTGATGGAGATTACGTTGGTCGGAATATAGGCCGACACATCTCCGTCCTGCGTCTCTATGATCGGAAGCGCCGTGATGGATCCGCCGCCCAGTGCATCGGAGAGGTGACTGGAGCGCTCCAGGAGACGGCTGTGGAGATAGAAAACATCGCCTGGATAAGCCTCACGTCCCGGACTTCTGCCGAGGAGCAGGGAAAGTGCCCGATATGCCACCGCGTGCTTGGAAAGATCGTCATAGACAATCAGCACATCCTGTCCGCGGTGCATGAAATACTCCGCCAGGGAAGTTGCCGCATAAGGGGCGATATACTGCAGCGCTGCGGATTCAGCAGCTGTGGTGCAGCAGACGGTGGTATATGCCATAGCCCCCGTCTCCGTCAGGGTCTGGACAAGATGCGCCACCGAGGATGCCTTCTGTCCGATCGCACAATAAATGCAGATGCAGTTCTTACCCTTCTGATTGATGATCGCATCCACTGCGATGCTGGTCTTGCCCGTCTGCCGGTCTCCGATAATTAACTCACGCTGACCTCTCCCGATCGGAAACATGGAATCGATTGCGAGGATACCCGTCTGCAGTGGCTCTGTCACCGGCTTGCGGTCCACAATGCCGGGAGCCGGTTCCTCGATCGGTCGGTATTCGTCCTCGTGGATCTCTCCCTGCCCATCGATCGGCTCACCGAGCGCATTGATCACTCTGCCGAGAAACTGCTCTCCGACCGGTACGCCGGCACGCTTTCCCGTGCGGACCACGCGGCTTCCCTCTCCGACCTCATCCTCGTGACCGAACAGAATCACACCGACAGAATCGACGCGCAGGTCCTGGACCATTCCCTTGACGCCGGAATCAAAGACAACGACTTCTCCGTACATCGCAAGATCAAGCCCTGTGACACGCGCAATCCCGTCACCGACCCGCACGACTGTACCGACCTGTTCCTTTTTGGCCTGAAGTTCAAAATTCTCGACCCTTGTCTTCAGAATCGAAATAATCTCCTGATTCTTCAGAGCCTCATCCTGTCTTGTTTTTTCAATAAAATCCCGAAACTGCTGCTGCCTCCCGGCCCGGCTCCAGTCATACACATCATTCCCGACATGCAGAATAAAACCGTCTCCGAGAGACTTGTCCTCCCTCGTGGCAAGCTCCAGCTCTCCCGGCTCAAGCCCGTAGCGCCGTCTGACCGCTTCCTTAAGAGAGGACAGCTGTTCGGGCGTCGGAGCGGTGGCATAGACAAGCTCTGCCTTCCGTCCGATCTGCTCCTTACTCGTCATAAAATAACCTCTCCTCTCTCTCAGCCTGCAGATGCAGATTCCGCTTCCTTTTGAAGCTGCTCCGTGAAGGTATCATACAGATGGCTGTCTGGCGTGCCCTCCTTTGCGGCAAGTTTCCAGGTGGCATCCACAACCAGGTCCGCCATGTGATCCATCGTATCCTTTTTCTGATCCTCTGCATCCCTGGCAGCTCTGGTCCTCGCCTGCTCTACAATCGAAGTGGCCTGCCGGCCGGCATCTCCCACGATGCGGTCATACTCCGCGGCAGCTTTCCTTCTGGATTCCTCCAGCACCCTGGTACGTTCTTCCTCTATCCCTGCCCGCTGTGCTTCGATGGCCGCCTTTTCTTTTTCTGCATCCGCCTTCGCAGCGTCCGCGTCGTCAAAATTCTTCCGGATCAGTTTTTCCCGTTCCTTCAGCACTCTGTCGATGCGGCCGAATAAGAATTTCTTCATCAGGAAGTACAGAACCAGAAGGTTGATAATTGTATATAAAATATCGATATCAATCCTTAACACCGTTGCATCCTCCGCGCTATCTGAACTGGTCAGAGCCTGCTGATGCTCACTTGACCATAAAGATGATCAGAATGCCGAGAACAAAGCCGTAGATGGCGGTTGCCTCTGCAAGCGCCGCGCCAAGCAGCAGCTGCGTCATAATTTTGCTGGACGCTTCCGGCTGCCTCGCGGTGGCCTCACAGGCCTTTGCCGTCGCATTTCCAATTCCAAGACCGGCGCCGATGCCGGACAGTGCACAGATACCTGCTCCAAGTGCTGTTAAGCTCATAATTTCCTTTCTGCCGCAGTCCTGCTGCGGCCCGGGCGGAAGGCATTGCCTTTCCTTCTGAACAAAATACCTTTTTCTATGTCTATTCTTCCGTTCCGACAGCGTCCTTGATATACAGCCCTGTCAGGAAGACAAACACATATGCCTGGATAAATCCGTCGAATATGTCAAAATACAGACTGAATATGGTCGGCAGCACCACAGGAACCAGATGCTTGATCAGCTCCATGATGATGAAAGAGCCAAGAACGTTGCCAAACAGCCGCATGCAGAGAGACAGAGGACGGATCGCGATCTCCAGAATATTGATCGGCGTGATGATCGGAATGGGCTGGGCAAAGCTGCGAAGCCATCCCTTCACATGTTTGGCCCGGATGCCCGCTGCCTCCACGAGAACGATGCTCATAACCGCAAGCGCCACGGTGACGTCCAGATCCTTCGTGGGTGGTTTCATGCCAAGCAGACCGATGATATTCGACATACCGATGAACAGACAGACCGTAAAGAGATACATCCAGTATTCCTCTGCTCCCGGTCCCAGGATGTTCTTGATCGATTTCTCGAGCCAGCATACAAAGGATTCCAGGGCAAGCTGTCCTCTGCCCGGGTTCTCCACCTTGAGATTATGGGTGAGTAACAGGGCCAGGGCGACCAGAATTCCCATGACAACCCAGCTGATCACCGTAGATTCCGCAAAGGGGAGACTGACCGGGCCAAGATGCAGGGTGAATGCTGTGTCCACATTCAGTTCTTTATTCAGCGCATCTGCCATACTGTTCATGATTTTCACCTCCTTCCGCCGGATAGTTCTTTGTCAATCATTTAACAAGAGGGGATTGTACTGCGCTCTTCTCCAAAAGTAAACACCTTGTTTTTGAAGAGTACAGTGCGTGCCCTGTTTATGAAGAGCGAAATACATATCATCTTTCTGAAGAACCCTGTACGTTTTTCTATAAAATGAAAAGTCAAATAATGCAATGTCTGTTTCTGAAAAGTGTGCGCCCTCGGGCACAATGAGCATCTGCTTTCGCGGAGAGGCGCCGCATTCCCATTCTGGAATGCGGCGCCTCTCTGCGTCATAGAATCACCTTTTTGAATGCTTTTTTCCCTCTCCTTACCAGCATTCCCTTCTGAAGTTCTTCCTTCGTGAAGGTCTTTTTGAAGTCTGTCATCTTTTCTCCGTCTACCGTGACGCCGCCCTGCTGGACATTGCGCCTTGCCTCGGAGCGGGTTGCGGCAAGTCCGGCCCTGACCAGCAGCTGAAGGATATCGATGGTGCCATCCTCTCCAAAATCGCTCTCATCAAGTGTTTCCGTAGGAAGCTGCGCACTTTCGGTATCCACGGACACGCCGGAAAACAGCGCTTCAGCGCCCGCCTTCGCCTTTGCTGCCTCCTCCTCGCCATGAACCATGCTCGTCAGCTCCGTAGCAAGGATCGTCTTTGCCTCATTGATCCGGCTGTCGTCCCATTTTTCCATCTCCTCGATCTGCTCGAGCGGGAGAAATGTCAGCATGCGAAGACATTTCGCGACATCCGCGTCATCGATATTTCTCCAGTACTGATAAAAATCATACGGCTTTGTCTTATCCGGATCGAGCCAGACCGCACCGCCGCTCGTCTTGCCCATTTTGGTGCCGTCGTGCTTGAGCAGCAGAGTGATCGTCATGGCATAGGCGTCCTTGCCGAGCTTCTTGCGGATCAGCTCCGTGCCGCCAAGCATATTGCTCCACTGATCGTCCCCGCCAAACTGCATATTGCAGCCATAGTTTTTATACAGCATGTAAAAATCGTAGCTCTGCATCAGCATGTAGCTGAATTCCAGGAAGGACAGCCCCTTTTCCAGCCGGTTTACATAGCAGCGGGCACGCAGCATATCATTGACCGAGAAGCAGGGACCGATATCCCGCATAAAATCCATGAAATTCAGATTGCGGAGCCAGTCCCCGTTATTGACCATCTGTGCCTTGCCCGGTCCAAAATCGATGAAACGGCTCATCTGCCGGTAGAAGCATTCACAATTGTGGTCAATCTGTTCCGTCGTCATCATCGGACGCATATCCGCGCGCCCGGACGGATCTCCGATCATCGCCGTTCCGCCGCCCACAAGCGCGATCGGTCTGTTCCCCGCCATCTGCAGACGTTTCATCAGGCAGAGTGCCATGAAGTGACCCACATGCAGACTGTCAGCCGTGGGATCAAACCCAATATAGAATGTCGCTTTTCCGTTGTTGATCAGTTCCCTGATTTCCGCCTCGTCCGTCAGCTGTGCAAGAAGACCTCTTGCCTGCAGCTCCTCAAAAATCTTCATTTTCCTTATCTCCTTTCAATAGGAAGGCTCCATATTTCCGGTGTTGTGACTAACCCCATTATGTATGACTCCAATCAAGATCGTTGATTTCCACCTTGCGGTCGCGCAGCATCAAATCACGCACTCCGTCGGCGGCCGGTTTTCCTTCAAACAGGATCCTGCTGACTTCCGTGATGATAGGAAGCTCCACATTGTACTGTTTTCCGAGCGCAACGGCGGCCTTCGCACTGTATACGCCCTCCACTACCTGCTTCACCTCAGCCATGGCCTCCTCATAGGTTTTGCCCTGGCCAATGAGGATTCCCGCACGGCGATTTCTGGAATGCATCGAGGCACAGGTTACAATCAGGTCACCGATTCCCGTCAGCCCGCTGAAGGTTTCTGCCCTGCCGCCCATTGCGGTGCCGAGCTGGCTGATCTCGTGGATTCCCCGTGTGATCAGCGCTGCCTTCGCATTGTCTCCATAGCCAAGTCCGTCCGCGATGCCTGCTCCCAGCGCAACCACATTCTTCAGAGCGGCACCGATCTGCATGCCTTTCCTGTCCGGGCTGGTGTAGACCCGGAATACTTCATTCATAAAGACATCCTGCACATATTTTGCCGTCTTCTCGTCTGCAGCCCCCGCTACGATGGCTGTCGGCATGCCCTTTCCAACCTCCTCAGCGTGGGTAGGACCGCTGAGCACCGCGACATTGGCCTGCGGGATTTCTTCCTCAATGACTTCCGACAATGTCTTAAGCGACTTCTCCTCAATTCCCTTTGCCACAGAAACAATCAGCTGGCCATACTTGCAGTACTGCG
Organism: uncultured Lachnospiraceae bacterium; assembly: GCA_900320025.1. Taxonomy (GTDB): domain Bacteria; phylum Bacillota; class Clostridia; order Lachnospirales; family Lachnospiraceae; genus CAG-791. Next base: position 5,215 of record ONQW01000003.1, on the reverse strand, counting down.
CCATTTTCTGCGCTGTCGAGCGGGTAAAGGGCGAGGGGACAGCCAGCACAAGCATATCCTTTCCCAGCATCACCCGAGAGAGGTCGGTGGAAGCCGTGACATCGTCCGGGAGTATCGTTCCCGGAAGCTTCACCGACTGCTCATGACGGGTATTGATCATATCCACCTCGTCCTGTCCGATGGACCAGATCTCCACATGATGACCGTTTTTTGCAAGACGCCAGCTGAGAGCGGTTCCCCAGCTGCCCGCACCGATCATGCCTATATCTGCCATAATATCTGTTCCTCCTCACAAAGCGAATCTTTCTTCCCGCTGCAGACCGATTTTCAGTTCATCAGCGCTCATTTTAATGCTGCTTTCTGTTTTGCTCCTCCTCGCGGATTTTCTCGAGATCTTTCTCGGAGAGCGCCGCATGGTTTCTTTTCCCAAGATAGGTCTTTCTCTCACACCCATGCGCCAGCCGGACAAGATTGCCGCGATGCTGGAACCAGCAGAGCCCTGTGATAATCCCGCCGAGCAGGTACATCTCGGCAAGGCCCTGCGGCGTCATCCCGAGCCGGGTGAAGACTCCCATCTGTCCCTCCACGATGAGCGTGAAAAAAAATGTCGTCACCATGCAGAGGGAGCCCAGACTTACAAAATGCGTCGTCAGCCACGGAATAAAAAAGGCCGCTGCGCAGAGGAAGAAATATTCCGGCTTGAACGCGCACAGGAAACCTGCCGTTACAGCCACACCCTTTCCCCCGCGGAAATGCATATAAAACGGATAATTGTGTCCCACGATGCATCCCAGGGTGGTATAAAGCTTCAAAATATAGATCAGTTCCGGGTGCGTTTTTCCAAAGAGCGCGGTGGTCAGAAGCAGGGCTGCGATGACCTTCAGCATGTCAAACAGCAGCACCGTGAGGCCGGCCTTCGTGCCAAGCGTTCGCAGCATATTTGTCATGCCGGCGTTGCCGCTGCCATAGTCCCGGATATCGATACCCTTCCATTTTCCGAGAAAATAAGCCGTCTGAAACAGTCCGAATCCCAGTCCGATCAGAAAGCTGTACACTCTGATCATGATATCCTCCCGTGCCGCACCTGCCTGCGGCGAACCATAGACGACCGTCAGACGGTCGCGTCCTCTCCTCTGCGTTCCCGGATGATCAGTTTGATCGGCGTCCCCCGGAAACCGAAGGTCTCCCGCAGCTGATTTTCCATATACCGCTGATAGGAAAAATGAAACAGCTCTCTGCTGTTCACAAACAGGACAAAGGTCGGCGGCTTCACCCCGGTCTGCGTCGCATAATAAATTTTGAGCATCTTTCCCTTGTCTGTCGGCGGCTGCTGCATCATGACCGCCTCAGCGATGATTTCATTCAGAACACCTGTCTGAATCCGCATGTTCTGATTGGCAGAGACCATATCGATCAGATCATAGAGCCGTTCCAGCCTCTGCCCTGTTCTGGCCGAAATGAACAGAATCTCCGCATAGGGAAGGAAGGACAGGGTCTGCCGGATTTTTCTGGTGAACTCCTTCACCGTATCATTGTCCTTTTCGATCAGATCCCATTTGTTGACTGCGATAATGACGGCCTTGCCGCGGTCATGCGCGATGCCGGCGATTTTGGCATCCTGCTCGGATACTCCCTCCTTCGCATCGATCACAACCACCGTGATGTCGGCGCGCTCCACTGCTGCCACGGTGCGGATGATCATATACCGCTCCAGTTCCTCATGGATCTTGTTCTTCCGGCGGAGCCCCGCGGTGTCAATGAAAATATACTCTTTGCCGTTATGGGCGACCAGCGTGTCGACCGCATCCCGGGTGGTTCCCGCAACGTCAGAGACGATGACACGGTTTTCCCCGATCAGCCGGTTGATGATGGATGACTTGCCGACATTAGGTTTGCCGACGATCGCGACGCGGACCCGGTCATCCTCCTCCTCATCGTCCTGGCTGTCCGGAAAATGCTTCACTACCTCATCGAGAAGGTCTCCGAACCCTGTCTTGTTTGCTGCGGAGACCGGGAAGGGATCTCCCAGCCCGAGACTGTAAAATTCATAGACCTCCGCCATGGCCAGATCGCTGTACTGATCCACCTTGTTGACAACAAGAATCACTGGTTTTCCTGCACGCCGGAGCATATCCGCGACTTTGCCGTCGGCATCGACAAGGCCCTGCTTCACATCCGTCATGAACAGAATGACATCCGCCATGTCGATGGCGATCTGCGCCTGCTCCCTCATCTGCGACAAAATCACATCCCTGGAGTCAGGTTCGATGCCCCCGGTATCGATCAGCGTAAAAGTATAATTCAGCCAGGTGCAGTCCGCATAGATGCGGTCGCGGGTGACGCCCGGTCTGTCTTCCACAATGGAAATATTTTCTCCCGCAAGTTTATTAAACAAAGTCGATTTTCCCACATTCGGCCGTCCTACAATGGCGACGAGCGGACGGGATGTCTGTTTGCTCATAATATATCTTGTCCTCATTTACCGCTTTCCTGCGGTGCTGATTCATCATGATACCCCATGCCGCAATCGCTGCGGCGCCCGCGGAAGCAATGCCCGGACAGGCGTCTCCAGGACCGGGGCATTCATTGGCGTAGGCGGTACCAACGTCAGTTTGAAAGAGGCATATCGACGCCACTTTCAGGCTTCAGTTCATCATTCTACAAAAATACTCCGCCTCTGTAAACCTGCCACTCCTGTTCACATGGAAGACACCGCCTGTTCACCCGCTCCCCGGAAGATGCCGCACCCGTTCCCCGGAAGATACCGCACTTGTTCCCCCGGCGGATTGCCTTTATAATGGATGCGGCTCAAAACAGGACAACATCAAAGGAGGCATCATGGCAGAACAGGAATTACACGAACAGTTGGAACGCAAAATTCCGGTAGCCCCGCTCGGACTCATCGTCATGCCGTCCGCACAGGAACTCGGAACAGCCGTTGATCGCTGGTTGATTACCTTTCGCCAGAAAGACCATAATATTGCCAAGAAAGATCCTGCATTCCGCGACTATGTCAAGGAAAGCTACCAGATCCCGGTTCAGGTTCCCCGCTTCGGCTCCGGAGAGGGAAAGGCCGTACTGCCGGAATCCGTGCGTGGCTATGATATCATGATTCTCACAGATGTCACCAATCATTCCCTGACCTACCGGATGAACGGATTCCTGAATCATATGTCCCCGGATGATCATTTTCAGGATCTCAAACGGGTGATTGCCGCCATCAACGGCAAGGCCCGCCGCATTACCGTTGTGATGCCATTTCTATATGAAGGCCGTCAGCACAAGCGCAGCGGCCGGGAATCACTGGACTGTGCACTGATGCTCCGCGAGCTGGTCGATATGGGCATTGACAATTTCATCACCTTTGATGCCCATGATCCGCGGATTCAGAGCGTCGCGCCTCTCACCAACTTTGATAATTTCCTTCCGCCCTACCAGTTTCTCCGCACCCTGATGCTGACTGTCCCGGATCTCACCATCGATCGGGATCACATCACGGTTATCAGTCCTGACGAGGGCGCAATGGGACGTGCAGTTTATTTTGCCTCTGTCATCGGCGCCGACACCGGCATGTTCTACAAGCGCCGGGATTATACCCGGATCGTGAACGGCAAAAATCCGATTGTCGCGCACGAATTTCTTGGGAGCGACATCTGCGGCAGAGATGTCATTGTCATCGACGACATGATCTCTTCCGGCGGAAGCATGCTCGACACATCCCGGCAGCTGAAGGAAATGGGTGCAAAACGTGTCTTCGTCTGCTGCACGTTCGGCCTGTTTAACGACGGCCTGACCAATTTTGACGAAGCATATGAGCAGGGTATTCTGGACAAGGTAATTGTCACCAATCTCACATGGCTCAGTCCAGAGCTGAAGGTCCGCCCCTGGTTTGCTGCGGCGGATATGAGCAAATATCTCGCCTCCATCCTCGACTATTTCAACCACGACGCATCCGTGAGCAATGTCACGACGCCAACCACCAAAATCCATGAAATTCTGGAAAAATACAACCGGCGGGAGGAAGCGGAGCCATTCGATGTCTGAGATCAAAGAGATGCGTTCTGCCTGATCATAATCATGGCGGCGCAGTTTCCTCTTTTCCCGCCGCTGTGCCGCATCGCATAGCGGTGAGAAAAGAAGAGATCCCCGTGGCAGCAGGTGCAGATTCCGCTGTCCCCGAGATGCTCCGGCAAAATTCCTGCATCCAGCAGAATCCTGCGGTTTGCCCCCGCCAGATTCAGCATCATGCGGTCCCCTCTGCCGGGCAGCAGGATCTCCTCCTGACAGACCGATTCTCCGAAGAGCTCCGTAAACTGTGCTGCCACCTCCGGACCGATCTCATAGCAGCAGGAGCGTATCGTTGGCCCGATAAAAGCCAGGAGATCCTCCGACCTTGTCCCGTACCATTCTTTCATCCGGTCCACCATACAGGCACCCATCCGGCCGGCGGTGCCGCGCCATCCGGAGTGGGCAAGGCCAACTGCCTTGTGCACCGGATCGGCAAAATACAGCGGCGTGCAGTCTGCGTGCAGCGTCATCAGCACGAGACCAGGCACATCCGTACACATCCCGTCAACATCTCGGTATCCAAGCGGCCGGGTCAGCCCCCTTCCCGCATCTTCCTCTGTGATTCTCCTTACATTCGTGGTGTGCGTCTGCATGGACAACACACAACGGCCCGGTTCTGTGCCAAAGTGCATCGCCGCGATCCGGTAATTCTCATAAATATTGTCCCGGCTGTCATCATTATTCCATCCGAGATCTAAAGACCGGTAAGGCCCGTCGCTTACGCCTCCCTCCCGGGTCGTGAAGATCGCCTCGGCAAATCCGGTGTCATTGATATTGCTGACAGGGAGATAGCGGAAGGTATGTCCTCCCGGCATTTCTGTTCGAATAGATTCCAATTCCTGACTCATGCTCCTACCCGTGCCACACGATTTGCGGCAAATCAAAACTCATCCACGTTATCTGGCATGTTTCCCGCGCGGAGTTTTCCGTGCCGCGCGCCCTGCTGCAGATCAGAGCTCACCCTCTGCGAACCGCTCTGTAGGGAAACGCGTTCCGAATCCACCGGATGCCTGCCATGTCCACCGCCACAATGTCAAATCGCTGCTTCCTGGTATCCGGAATTCCATGCTCTCTGCGATATTCATCGCAGACGCGGCAGATGGTCTCCTGCTTTTCCGCCGTCACAGCCTCGGATGGATCTCCATAC
>ONQW01000002.1 GCA_900320025.1 uncultured Lachnospiraceae bacterium | reverse complement strand
TCTATCTGCGGAATTGTGGCGGGAAAAGTGAAGGAAAAATATTACCGGCCGACGTTCGTGATGACGGATGCGGAGAATCCGGACAGGCTGAAGGGCTCAGGGAGATCCATCGAGGCCTATGATATGTATGGGGAGATGAACAGGGTCAGCGACCTGTTTGCGGAGGACCATGGGAGAAAATTGTTCGGTGGTCATAAAATGGCGGCCGGATTCACGATCCCGAGAGCGAATCTGGACGCATTCCGAAGACGGCTCAATGATAGCTGCCGTCTCACGGAAGCAGAACTCACGGAGCCGCTGTATTTTGATATGGTTCTCCCGCCATCCGCGCTGACGGAGAGTATGATCGAGGAGTTTGATCTTCTAGAGCCGTGCGGAAACGGAAACCGCAGGCCTCTCTTCGCCTGCCGCAATATGACGGTGCTGAGCGCCTTCGAGATGGGAAAGAATCGCAATGCGCTGAAACTGATGGTGGAGGATGAGCCCGGCAGCCGCTGGCCGGCACTCTGGTTCGGCAATCTGAAATCTGTCCGCGACAGCATGGACGGATATTACGGGACCGGAACGTACGAGAGCCTTCTCCGCAGAGATCCGGTCTGTACAGTGCGGGGACATCTTGCCTACCAGCCGAATTGCAATGAATATCGCGGGCAGCGGACTATACAGCTGATCCTGAAGGATATCATCTGGATTTGATCCCCGATCCAGATCCCGGCCGATACGGGGCACTGCTCTGGCGATTATCTGCGGATGGGATCAGTCGGGGATGATATCGACATAAAACCGGAATGATTGAAAATCAGGCATTCTCCGGCAGAGCGCCGGTTTTGGCATGACGGCACAGTGCGTCAAACGTCTCCTGACTGAGATCATGCTCCACCTTGCAGGCATCTGTTCTCGCCTGCTCCGAGCTGACGCCGAGACTGATGAAAAATTCAGTGAGTACCTTGTGCCTTGTATAGGTGCTGTCGGCGATCTGATAACCGCTGTCCGTAAAAAGGATCATGCCGGCGTGATCCATGGTAATATAGCCGCCCTCCTTGAGACGCTTGGTCGCATAGGTGACACTGGGCTTGGTAACACCGAGCTGCTCCGCCACATCGATGGAACGGACATATCCCTGACGTTCGCGGATCATCAGGATCGCCTCCAGGTAATCTTCAATCGTCTTGCCGACCTCTGTGCCGGCAGTTCTGCTTTTTCCGTTTTCTGTGCTTTGCTCATTCATATTATCGTTCCCTTCCCCCGAAGGCTGATCTGTCCGCGGCGCGGGGCAGAATTGGCATTCACTAACAAATATTACTTTAGATTAACACGATCACATCGCAGTTTCAATTCTCTGAAAATATCCGACAGGATGGCTATATAAGCATTGCTGCTGATTCGGGGAACGCTGCTCCCGGCACAGGACGATTATGAAATTATTATTAAATTAATCATAATTATATATTGACAACAGTAGTTAGAGAACATAAACTATACCCTGCAATTAGATGAATCTAATAATTATTATAAACAGCATACATAAGTGACACCTTTCAAACATGTACAACTGGAGAAGGAAGGGATTTGTAAATGATGCCTTTAACATTTGCCAGAACCGGGGATGAAGTGCTGATTGCCAGGGTCGGAGGAAGTGAAGAGATCAGGAAACATCTCGAGGATCTCGGTTTTGTGACAGGGGATGTGGTCAGGGTCGTCAGCAACTCCGGGGATGGAAATATCATTGTAAACCTGAAAGGGTCAAGGCTGGCAATTACAAGTGAAATGGCCCGCCGCATTCAGATCAGTCCGAAGGAAGAGGAACAGTGATGGACACAGCGGCCTGCATTCTCAGAAGGCCGATTTGTCAATACGGATATTGAGGAGGAACGCAATGAAAACACTCAGAGACATTCCGGTTGGTCAGACCGCGACAGTGGTAAAAATCCACGGCGAGGGAAGCCTGAAGCGGCGCATCATGGATATGGGAATAACGAAAGGAACCCGGATCTATGTGCGCAAGGTGGCTCCGCTCGGCGATCCGGTCGAAGTGACAGTCCGCGGATACGAGCTATCTCTGCGCAAGGAGGATGCGGATATTCTCGAGATGGAGTAGGCAGGCAGAGGTATTCCCGGGACACTGTCCCGGAACTGCAACGCGAACCCAGGATGTTCAGTTTTACAAGTTTTTATCAGACAGAAAGGACAGAGAAAGCAGAAGCCATGGAAATGAAGGTAGCACTTGCGGGAAATCCGAACTGCGGCAAGACCACACTGTTCAATGCGCTGACGGGAAGCAATCAGTATGTCGGCAACTGGCCGGGCGTGACAGTGGAAAAGAAAGAGGGGCGATACAAGGAAGACAAGGATGTCGTCATTCAGGATCTGCCGGGCATCTATTCCCTCAGCCCCTACACACTTGAGGAGGTAGTTTCCCGGAATTACCTGGTTAACGACAAGCCGGATGTCATTCTCAATATTGTGGATGGCACCAATATTGAGCGCAACCTGTATCTGACGACACAGCTTGTGGAGATCGGGCGCCCGGTTGTCGTCGCGATCAACATGATGGACCTCGTCCGGAAAAACGGCGATCAGATCGACACCGAAAAACTTGGCAGGGCACTGGGATGCAGAGTGGTGGAGATCTCCGCGCTGAGGGGAGAATCCATCGATGATGCGGTGAAGCTGTGCATGAAAGCGGCCATGGAGGGGAAGAAGCAGGAGCTGCCGCACGTCTTCACGGGAAGCGTCGAGCATGCCATTGCTCATATCGAGGAATCCATTCAGAACAAGGTTGATCCAGTCAATCTCCGCTGGTATGCAATCAAAATTTTTGAGCGGGACAGCAAGGCACTGGAGCAGCTGAAGCTGGATGAAGGTCTGATGCAGCATCTGGACGCACATATCCGGGACTGTGAGAAGGAATTGGACGACGATGCGGAATCCATCATCACCAATCAGCGGTATGTCTACATCACAAAGCTGGTGGGGGATTGCGTGAAAAAGAAACATGCCGCCGGAACGCTGTCTACCTCAGATAAAATCGACCGCGTTGTGACGAACCGGTGGCTCGCCCTGCCGATTTTTGCCGGGGTGATGTTCCTTGTTTATTATATTTCTGTCACAACCATCGGCACCTATGTGACCGACTGGACAAATGACACCCTGTTTGGCACGTGGATTCAGCCCGGCGTACAGTCGCTCATGGAACGGGCAGGGGCAACGGACTGGCTGATATCTCTGGTGGTTGACGGCATCCTCGGAGGTCTTGCGGCGCCAATCGGCTTTGTTCCGCAGATGGCCATCGTATTCCTGTTCCTGTCCATTCTGGAGGACTGTGGATATATGGCACGTGTTGCCTTCATCATGGATCGTATTTTCAGAAGATTCGGCCTCTCCGGCAAGAGCTTTATTCCGTTCCTCATCTCCTCCGGATGCGGCGTACCCGGTATCATGTCGACCAGGACGATTGAGAGTGAAAAAGACCGCCGCATGACCATGATCACCACGACGATGATTCCCTGCGGCGCCAAGCTTCCTGTCATTGCTCTGATCGCCGGCTTCCTGATGGGCGGTGCATGGTGGATGGCACCGATGATGTATTTTGCAGGAATTGGTCTGGTCATTATATACTGCATTATCCTGAAGAAGACGAAATTCTTTGCAGGGGAGCCGGTTCCTTTTGTGATGGAGCTTCCTGCCTATCACATTCCGAGCATCAAGGGCGTTCTTCTTCATGTATGGGAGCGCGTCTGGGCATTTATAAAGAAGGCAGGAACCATCCTGTTCCTGTGCTGCGCTGTGATGTGGTTCCTCGGCAGCTTCGGGATCGTGAATGGAACGTTCGGACTTGTTGATGCGGGAGATTCTCTTCTGGCAGTCATTGGCGGCGTACTGGCTCCGATTTTTGTGCCGCTTGGATTTGGCACATGGCAGGCAGTTGCGTCCTCTCTTTCCGGTTTCGTGGCCAAGGAAGGCATCGTGTCAACGATGAGCCTGCTTTCCTCTCTTGGTACGGAAATTGAGGCATATGATACGTCGATGCATGCAGCGTTCGCCGCTTTCTTCCCTACCAGTATTGCAGCGGTTTCGTTCCTGTTCTTTAACTGCTTTGATAGTCCCTGCCTTGCGGCGGTTTCCACGATGGCTAAGGAAATGGGGAACCGGAAGTACTTCTGGTATGCTATCCTGTTTCAGAATGTGGCGGCATACTGTGTTTCCCTCATGGTCTATCAGCTGGTCGGCGTCGGCATCGGACAGGTGAAATTCGGCCCGGCCACTGTGGCTGCGGCAATTCTCTTCATCGGACTGCTTTACCTTCTCTTCCGCAGAGATCCGAACAAGAAATATGTGGAGGCTGAGCACAGGGATGCTGTGAGGGCGTGAGACAGAAGATTCGGGAGAGCGTCCATCCGGGCGCCGCAGAGGATGCGGATTACGTACGAGGATATAAATTATGGCAGCAAATATTATAGTAGGAACAGTTCTGGCGGTTCTGATTCTTCTGGCAGTCCGCAAGGTTGTGAAAGACCGGAAGAAGGGAGTCGGGTCCTGTGGTATGAACTGCAGCAGCTGTCCGTATCATGATCATGACGGCTGCGATTCCAAGGCTGACACCGCTGAGAGCGGGAATGGGGTGCAATCATGACAAAATATACAGCAAAGATCGAGGGCATGATGTGCGGCATGTGCGAGGCGCACATCAGTGACGCAATCCGGAGGCAGTTTCCGGAAGCAAAGAACGTGAAGGCATCCGCATCGAAGGGCACGGCGGTATTCATGTTGAAGGATGCTATGCCCAGACCAATGATTCTACATGAACTTCACACGGCGGTCGATCCGCTTGGGTATCGGCTGACGGAAGTGACGCAGGAGTAAGTAAAACCACAGAAGGCCGCCCGGTTAACCGGGCGGCCTTCTGTGGTTTCTTATGAGGGGGGAGATAGTCAATTGACTATCTGATTATTAAGATACCCGGGAAATGTGTCGCGAATGTGTCTTTCGGGTGAGAAATTTATAAAGTTTCTTAACCATTTCTAAAGCAGTCGGAAAATGTTCCGGCAGACAGAGTTACTCCCTGTGGTACAATGAATCCATATGAGGTCCTGGCAGTGTGGGGCAGCTTCATGTACAAATTGAGGATTCAGCCGGCGGATCGCGGCGGGAAAGGGTAGTATCAGCAGATGAAAATCAGAACGTTATTGGAACGTCTTTCAGAATATACGCTGGAACGGAATGGGACAGCGCTGGAGGGAGAGGCACTTGACGAGGCACTGGATACCGTGATCACCGGAATTACCAATGATTCCAGAACGGTATCGGAGGGCTGCCTTTTCTTCTGTATTCCGGGCGCGAATCGGGACGGACATGATTTTGCCGCACAGACGGTAAATGCCGGGGCGGCGGCTCTGGTGGTGAGCCACGAGGTCAATCTGTCCGAAGCAGAGAAAAATAAGGCAGCGCGGGTTATCCTCATCCGTGTTCCGGATGCCCGCTATGCAATGGCGTATCTCTCGGCGGCGTGGTATGGATACCCGGCGGAGCAGCTTCGCACGATCGGTGTCACAGGCACGAAGGGTAAGACTACCACGACGTATCTGATCAAATCGATCCTCGAGGCGTCCGGCAGGAAGGTCGGTCTTGTCGGAACGATCGAGACCATCATCGGGGACCGGCATATCCCCTCGGCTAATACGACGCCGGAGTCCATTGTCCTGCAGAAGACGTTCCGTGAGATGGTGGATGCGGGAATTGAAATTCTGGTCATGGAGGTGTCATCGCAGGCGCTGAAGCTGCACCGTACCCAGGGGTTTGTCTTCGATATCGGAGTATTCACCAATATATCGCCGGATCACATCGGGCCGAATGAGCACGTGGACTTTGAGGAATACATGCAGTGCAAGGGACTGCTGTTCCGGCAGTGCCACATCGGCATTGTGAACGGGGATGATCCTCATACGGCGCAGGTCCTTGCCGGACACACCTGCCAGATGGAGACATTCGGCCTTACGCCTGGGAACGGCCTCTGGGCAGACCATCTGGAGCTGATACACAAGCCGGGAGAGCTTGGCATCTCCTTCGATTCGGAGGGACTTGTCAGGCTTCATGCCGAGGTGCCGACACCGGGCCGGTTCAGCGTCTATAACGCGCTCTGTGCCATCGCGGTGTGCCGGCATTTTGACGTGTCAAAGGAGAAGATAGAGAGCGCGCTGCGCACAGCCCATGTAAAGGGCAGAATCGAGATGGTGAAGGGGAGCGGAGATTACACGCTGCTGATTGATTATGCGCACAATGCAGTGGCACTCGAGAGTCTTCTGACGACCCTGCGGGAATATCACCCGCACAGGCTGATCTGTCTGTTTGGCTGCGGGGGCAACCGGAGCAGACTGCGCCGGTTTGAGATGGGCGAGGTCAGCGGAAGACTCGCCGATTTCACCATTATAACCTCTGACAATCCCCGCTTTGAGGAGCCGATGGACATCATTGCGGATATTGTCACAGGCATGAAAAAGACGGAAGGCAGATATGTCACGATCCCGGACCGCAGAGAGGCAATCCGCTATGCGATGGATCACGGAGAGACCGGAGACATCATTGTCCTTGCAGGCAAGGGACATGAGGATTATCAGGAAATCCGCGGGGTGAAATATCCGATGGATGAGCGTGTGATCATCCGCGATATTCTCCGGGAAGAGGGAAAGGCGTGACCGAGGAAGAACCACGCATCACGATACAGGACAGGAGCGTCAAATCAGTGGCTGAAAAAGAGGCGGCAAAGGTCTATGCCGAGGTGATCATTGACATATCCCACCGGTCGGTGGACCATCCCTTTACGTATCGTATCCCGGAGGGACTGTGCGGGATAATTCATCCGGGCATGCGGGTGGAGGTCCCGTTCGGAAAGGGCAGCACAGTGCGGAAGGGCTATGTGCTGGCAGTCTCCAGAACCTGCGTCCTGCCGGACAGCCGTGTGAAGGAAATCATCGGCCTGGCAGAGGAAGGCGGGGACAGGGAAGAGACGGACGCCGTGCACCTTGCGCTTTGGATGAAGGAACGGTATGGTTCTACCGCTATTCTGGCACTTCGCACGGTGCTTCCGGCGATGAAGTCTGCCCGGCCGCTGGAGCAGAAGACAGTGATTCTGACCGCAGGGGAGGAGCAGATCAGGGACAGCCTGTCCCTGTTTGAGAGAACGCATCAGGTAGCAAGGCTTCGTCTCCTCCGCAGCCTGGTGGAGACGCCGGAGCAGCCGTATTCGCTGATTACGGAGAAGCTTCATGTGACGTCGGCCACTGTCCGGGCGATGGAACAGGCAGGGCTGCTCCATGTCCATGCGACGGCAAGTCTCCGCAACCCGGTGGCCGGCGCAGGGGACGGCAGGGCGGATTCCCTCGTGCTCAGTCCGGAACAGCAGGCGATCGTGGATCATGTGCTGCAGGATGCAGACGAATCTTTCCGGACCGGCGTCGAAGCAGGCGATGGCGTACCGGAACCCGACGGGGAAAGTACAACCTCCGTGCAGCATGGGTGGGCTGACCGAAAGACCATACCAGACAGGCGTTCAGAAGAACGATCCGCGGGCACGGCCGGGGACAACCCGGAGACAGGACAGAGCCCGTTCGTGCCACGGGTCAGCCTCATTCACGGTATCACGGGAAGCGGCAAGACAGAGGTTTACATCAAAATCATCGAAGGCATTGTGGCACGCGGCAGACAGGCAGTGATGCTGATCCCGGAGATCTCCCTGACGTATCAGACGCTCATCCGTTTCTACCGTCATTTCGGAAACCGCGTCTCGGTCGTCAATTCCACGCTGTCCGCGGGGGAGCGGGCGGATCAGTTCGAGCGGGCAAGGCGCGGAGAGATTGATGTCATCATCGGTCCCAGATCTGCCCTGTTTACGCCGTTTCGCCATATCGGGGTCATCGTGATTGATGAGGAGCATGAGCCAAGCTATAAAAATGAAGCCATGCCAAAATACCATGCGCGCGAGGTGGCGATTGAGATCGCCCGGATGCACCACGCAGTTGTGGTGCTCGGTTCCGCGACGCCGTCGCTGGAGTCCTATTATCATGCGGAGCGAGGGGACTACCGCCGCTATATACTGTCCCGCCGGCTGACGGGAGGGGCACTGCCCTCTGTGCACATCTGTGACATGCGGGCGGAAATGAAGGCAGGGAACCGTAGTATCTTCTCAGAGCAGCTGCAGTCCCTTCTGGAGCAGCGCCTGAATGCCGGGGAGCAGAGCATGCTCTTTTTAAACCGGCGCGGCGTGATGGGCTTTGTCTCATGCCGCGCCTGCGGCCATGTCATGAAATGTCCGCACTGCGACGTCGCTCTGACACAGCACGCAGGCGGAAAACTGGTCTGCCATTACTGCGGGTATACGCAGCCGGAGGTTCGTGTCTGCCCAGTCTGCGGATCGCCCTACATCGCCGGTTTCCGGGCCGGCACAGAGCAGGTGGAGCAGCTTGTGAAGAAAATGTATCCGACGGCCAGAGTGCTCCGGATGGATGCAGACACGACGGCAAGAAAAGGGTCTTATGAGAAGATTCTGTCGGATTTTGCAAATGAGGAAGCCGATATTCTGATCGGGACACAGATGATCGTGAAGGGCCACGACTTTCCGAAGGTGACGCTGGTCGGGATTCTGCTCGCCGATCTCTCGCTCGGAAGCAGCGATTACCGCGCGGCAGAGCGGACCTTTCAGCTTCTGACGCAGGCGGCCGGACGCGCGGGGCGGGGCGAACGGCCGGGAGAGGTTGTGATCCAGACGTATGAGCCGGATCATTATGCCATCCGATATGCCGCGGCGCAGGACTACCGCGGCTTTTATGAGGAAGAAATCCAGTACAGGAGGCTGATGTGTTACCCGCCGGTGTGGCATATGATGGCGGTGCAGGTTCAGGACCGGGACGAGGACACGGCGTTGCTTCTGGCGGGAGAATTCCGACGTCTGTGCGATGGAATGGAGAAAAATGTATCGGACGGCTCGATCATCATCGGGCCTGCAGCCGCGCAGATCAGCCGGATCCGGGACTATTACCGGTACGCGGTCTATGTAAAAAATGAGAAGTATGATAAACTTGTCCGGTATAAGGACCGGATGGAAGAGCGGTGGGAGGAACTGATCCGCTCGGAACCGCGATTCCGCGGCACGCAGGTCCAGTTTGATTTTGACCCGGTCAATCCGTATTGAGGGACCGGAATGGCAGCAGGACAGCTTCGCAGAGCTCCGGGAGGAATTCCGGACTATATCAATGCGCCCGCAAAGAGCAGCTCCTGCCTTATGACATGGGAACTGTTTTAGTCGGGCGTTTCTCCCGCGGCCGCTGCCGGGAATGCGGCAATGGAGGTAAAAATGGCACTTAGAACGATCCGCCGGTTCGGCGATCCGGTACTGGAGAAGCACTGTAAGGAAGTGACGGAGCTCACGCCCCGCCTCAATGAGCTGATAGACGATATGTTTGACACGATGTATGAAGCGGGAGGCGTCGGCCTCGCGGCGCCGCAGGTCGGCGTTCTGAAGCGCATCGTTGTCATCGATGTGTCGGCGGAGCAGAATGAGCCTCTTGTGCTCATCAATCCGGTGATCGTGGAGACCAGCGGCGAGCAGACGGGGCTGGAGGGCTGCCTTTCTCTGCCCGGAGAATATGGCGAGGTGACAAGGCCGAATTACGTAAAGGTGACCGCGCTCGACCGCAACATGAAGGAGCGAACTCTGGAGGGAACGGAGCTGCTGGCGCGCTGCTTCTGCCACGAGATTGAGCATCTGGACGGACATCTTTTCACGGAGAAGGTGGAGGGAGACTTGGTCAGCCCGGAGGACTCCGACGAGAGTGAGGATGGCGCAGCGGAGGAAGAATAAGCGAGAAAACCCATTCGGGCGTTTCTCCAGCGGGTACCGCAGACGACGCGGCACGGGGTATGAAAATGAAGATTATTTTTATGGGAACACCGGATTTTGCCGTGCCGGTGCTGGAGGCACTGCTCCGGGACGGGCAGCAGGTCAGTCTTGTGGTGACCCAGCCGGACCGGGCCAGGGGCCGCGGCCGGGAGGTGCTTAAGACACCGGTGAAGCAGTGTGCGGAGAAGTGGAATATCCCGGTATACCAGCCGGAGCGGGTGAAGCGGCCGGAGGCGGTGCAGCGTCTCCGGGAAGAGCATGCGGATATGATTGTCGTCGCAGCCTTCGGCCAGATCCTCTCCCAGGAGATTCTGGATCTGCCCAGATATGGCTGCATCAATGTGCACGCCTCTCTTCTCCCGAAATACCGCGGCGCGGCACCAATCCAGTGGGCGGTGATCAACGGAGAAAAGGAGTCCGGCGTCACGATCATGCAGATGGATGCCGGACTTGACACGGGCGATATTCTGGCGCAGGAAAAGGTCACTCTCGCGCCGAAGGAGACAGGAGAGAGTCTGTATGAAAAACTCTCCGCACTGGGTGGGGAGCTTCTCATCAGAACCCTGCCTGCCATCGCTGATGGCACCGCGGTGCATACCGTGCAGCGGGAGGAAGAATCCTGCTATGCCGGAATGCTGAAGAGAGAGATGGGGAACCTCGTCTGGGATGGATCTGCGGCAAAACTTGAGCGGCTGATCCGGGGACTCAATTCCTGGCCGGGTGCCTATACCTTCCTCCGCGGAAAGTCGCTGAAGCTGTGGGATGCGGATGTGATTCCGGCGCTGCCGGAGACAGTATTGCAGAACGGGCAGCAGGGCGCGGCACCCGGAACCATTCTCGGCAGCGATAAAAATCACATCTATGTCCTGACCGGGGACGGAATTCTTCAGCTCAATGAGGTGCAGCTCGAGGGACACCGCCGTATGGCGGTACATGATTTCCTACTGGGCGAGAGGGTATGCCCGGGTGAGCAGTTCACCAGAGAAAGAGAGAACAGATGATTTATTATTCCACATATTTTCTTGTCGTGATCGGCGCTGTGATCTGCATGGCGGCAAGCGCACATGTACAGAGCGTGTACAGGCGGTATGCCGGTGTGATGAGCTCGGCAGGACTGACCGGCGCCGAGGTGGCGTACCGACTTCTGCAGGCAAATGGAATCACTGATGTCAGCATCGGCCATGTCAGAGGAACTTTGACAGATCATTACGATCCGGCGAAAAAAATTGTCAATCTGTCGGATACAACCTATGGGTCCCGCTCCGTAGCGGCCATCGGTGTCGCCGCACACGAGTGCGGCCATGTGATGCAGCATCACAGCGGCTATGTCCCGCTCAGCATCCGCACTGCACTGGTTCCGGCCGCGAATATCGGATCCAATCTGGGACTCCCGATGGTCATTATCGGCCTGTTCCTCGGGGCAGGTGTCCGGTACACGGATGGTGGGACATCAATCGGAACCATTCTCGTGGAAATCGGTGTCGTTCTGTTTTTCTTCGGCGTTCTGTTTCAGCTTGTCACGCTGCCGGTGGAGTTTGACGCCTCGCACCGCGCACTGAAAATGTTGAAACAGTATCAGATTCTGGATGACAGGGAGCTTCCGTACAGCAGGAAGGTTCTGTCGGCGGCAGCCATGACTTACGTGGCGGCAGCGGCCTCCTCCATTCTGCAGTTTCTCCGTGTGCTGCTGATCGCCGGGGTGGGACGGAGAAGAGATGACGACTGAAATTCCGGCGGAAAGAAGAGAAAATTCGAACCCGCCGGTGCGCCGTCTGGTCCTGGATATCCTGATGGAGGCAGAGCAGAGCGGCTCCTACGGAAGCCAGCTTGTGCGCAGAGCGCAGGACCGCTATGCATCACTCGATCATGCACAGCGGTCCTTTTTGCGCCGTCTGTCGCTGGGCGTCATCGGCGGGAGGATCCGTCTCGATGCGGTCCTGCAGCGGCTGTGCAGCAAACCTGTGTCCCGGATGGACCCGGTCGTGCGGAACATCCTGAGGATGGGGATTTATCAGATTCTGTACATGGACCGGGTCCCTGTCTCAGCGGCTTGCGATGAGGCAGTACGCCTTACACGGCAGATGCACCGGAATGGACTGACCGGGTTTGTCAACGGAGTGCTCCGCTCCGCGGCCAGACAAAGAGAAGAACTGCTTTCTTTCATCGCATCTTCCCGCGATCCGGAGATCCGATACGCGCTTCCCCGCTGGATCTTTTCGATGTGGAGCAGCCAGTATGGCAGAGCCAGAGCTGACGGCATCGCAAAGGCACTCGATCAGGAAAGGCCGGTCACCGTGCGTGTGGATGCCAGAATCGATCCCGATGTCCTATGCTCCCGGTGGAAGCAGGCAGGACTTGATATCAGACCATCCCGGATTCTTCCATTCGCATTTGATCTGCCGGAGGGCGTCAACCCATCGGATATTCCCGGATTCGCGGAAGGGTGGTGTACCGTGCAGGATGCCTCCTCCATGGTGGTTGGAATTGCGGCCGGAATCCGCGGCGGGGAGACGATTCTGGATATCTGCGCGGCTCCAGGAGGGAAAACGCTGCACTGTGCCTCTCTCCTCGCGGCGGCAGGCAGGGGCGGTCAGGTCCGCGCCTTTGACCTGTATCCTGCCAAAATCAGCCGGATTCAGGAGAATGTCCGGCGAATGCGCCTTGAAGCATTCATCAAAGCCTCCGTGCGCGACGCCCGGGAACCGGTCCCTCCGGCAGAAGAAGGCAGTGCCGATATTCTGCTGTGCGATCTTCCCTGCTCCGGACTCGGTGTCTGCGGCAGAAAGCCGGAAATACGCTACCGCGTGAAGCCGGATGATCTGTCCTCCCTTGGCTCGCTGCAGAGATCCATTCTGCGGGAGGCCGTCAGGTATCTGAAGCCCGGCGGGACGCTCATTTACAGCACATGCACAATTGACCGCACGGAAAATGATGAGACAGCGGATTTCATCGGGCAGGAGCTGGGACTTATGCCGAGGACGATGGAGCCGCTCCTCCCGGCATCTCTGTGCCGCTCTCTGTACGGCCCGGACCGGAATTATCTGCAGCTATACCCGGATTTGCATGGAACGGACGGCTTTTTCCTGGCATCCTTCCAGAGCGTTAATATGTAGCTGCGATGCAGTCAAGGAGATAGTAGGTATGGAACTGGCCGGAAAGACAGAAAACAGGGATATAAAATCAATGACTCTGCCGGAGCTGAGGGAGGCTCTGCAGCCGCTTGGCGTTCCCCGTTACCGCGCGGATCAGCTGTATCGATGGATGCATGTTCAGCTCGCCGAAAGCCCGGAACAGATGTCGAATCTTCCCCGCACGTTCCGGCAGCAGATGGAGGAACTGGGGGAGTATGTGACGCTGAGAACGGTGGACCGCCAGATCTCCCGAATGGACGGGACACAGAAGTTTCTCTTCGCGCTGCCCGACGACAACCTGGTGGAAAGCGTATTCA
The DNA here is from genome assembly GCA_900320025.1 of uncultured Lachnospiraceae bacterium. Taxonomy (GTDB): domain Bacteria; phylum Bacillota; class Clostridia; order Lachnospirales; family Lachnospiraceae; genus CAG-791. The sequence goes on along the minus strand of ONQW01000002.1, from coordinate 55,724 downwards.
TGCGCTATCGGTTTGGCAACAGTGTCTGCGTCTCTTCCCAGGTCGGCTGCCGCATGGGCTGCCGGTTCTGTGCCTCGACATTGAACGGCTGGGAACGAAATCTGCGCGCCTCGGAGATGCTGGAGCAGGTGTATGCCATCATGCGCGCGACCGGGGAACGGATATCTCATCTCGTTGTCATGGGCACCGGGGAGCCGATGGACAATTATGACAATGTGGTGCGGTTTATCCGCCTCCTGTCTTCTCCGGAGGGGCAGAATCTCAGTCAGCGCAATATCACCGTATCAACCTGCGGCATTGTACCGGGGATCCGGCGGCTTGCAGAGGAAGGGCTACAAATCACCCTGGCCATCTCCCTTCATGCTACAACAGATGAGAAAAGGCGGAAGATCATGCCGATCGCGGAGCAATATTCCATAGAGGAGATTATGAAGGCCGCCGCGTATTATTTTGACAGGACCGGACGGCAGGTGACGTTCGAGTACAGTCTCATCCGGGATGTCAATGATACAGATATCGATGCCGCGGAACTGGCAGCTCTTGCCGGACCGATCAGGGCTCACGTCAATCTGATTCCGGTGAATCCGGTAGCGGAGAGAAGCTTTGTGCAGCCCAGCGCGGAGGCAGCCCGGCGGTTCAAGGCAAAACTTGAAAAAAGCGGGATATCTGTTACTATTAGGAGAGAATTGGGCAGAGACATCGATGGTGCCTGCGGCCAGTTAAGGCGCAGGCATCTGGACAGGGAACCCTTCGGGAAAACAATCTGATCGTGCCTGATTCCGGGGTGGATGAAGAATGATCCGTTCGGCTGCAGTAACCAACATTGGCCAGCGTCGAAAAATGAATCAGGACAGCTTCTTTGTGTCGGATGATCCGGTGGGGAATCTTCCGAATCTCTATCTTGTCGCAGATGGCATGGGCGGCCACAAGGCCGGGGATTATGCCTCCCGCTATGTCACAGAGCATGTCGTTTCTGAAGTCAGGGAATCCTTTGAACAGAATCCGAGGAAGATCCTCGATCGGGCTCTGCATGCCGTGAATCGTGAGCTGAGAACCATTGCCGCAGGAAATGACGATTACTACGGCATGGGTACCACCTGTGTTGCAGCAACCGTGACAGGAAGCTATCTCCAGGTTGCCAATGTCGGGGACAGCCGACTTTATCTGTTTGAAAAGGACGCAAAGGGCAGGGGACAGCTCCGCCAGATCACAGTGGATCATTCGCTGGTGGAAGAAATGGTGCTTGCAGGCGGCCTTGACAGCAGCACTGCGCGGACACATCCGAACAAAAATATCATCACCAGAGCAATTGGCGCAGAGGACCGCGTGGAGATCGACTATTTCACGGTGGAGCTTCAGGTGGGACAGAAGATTCTGATGTGCACGGACGGACTTACCAACATGGTGGAGGATGACCGGATTGCCGAGATTCTGGCTGCGGAACCGGCAGAGGATGAGGCTGTTCGCTCTCTGGTAAGTGAGGCGAATCGCAACGGCGGACGGGACAATATCACCGTCATCGTCATGGATCCTTTCTGTGGAGTATGAGGCCGGAACGTGGCGTTGATACGCCACACTCCGGCTGACAATGGTGCTACAGGCACCATTGTCCTGATCCGGGAGAAAGCTTCTTCGGACGTTTCTCCCGCGGGTGCCGTAAAAAGACGCTGCACGGAGTATATAGATGGTTAAAATTGGAATGCTGATCGCAGACCGCTATGAGGTGCTTGAGAAAATCGGCACCGGCGGAATGTCCGATGTCTACAAGGGCAAGGATCACAAACTGAATCGATACGTGGCCATTAAGGTCCTGAAGCAGGAATTTTATGAGAATGCGAATTTTGTCTCAAAATTCCGCATGGAAGCACAGGTTTCTGCCGGGCTGATGCATCCCAATATCGTCAATGTCTATGATGTGGGGGAAGAGAAGGGCCTGTTCTATATCATCATGGAGCTGGTCGACGGCATCACGCTGAAGAAGTATATCGAGAAAAAGGCGCGTCTGTCTGTCCGCGAGGCGATCAGCATTGCCATTCAGGTATCCATGGGACTGCAGGCTGCGCATAATGCGCATATTATTCACCGTGACATCAAGCCGCAGAATATCATGATCTCAAAGGACGGCAAGGTAAAGGTCACGGATTTTGGCATTGCCAAGGCAGCGACAAGCAATACGATCACCTCGAATGTGATGGGATCGGTTCACTATACAAGCCCGGAACAGGCGAGGGGCGGATACAGCGACGAAAAGAGCGATATTTACTCTCTGGGCATCACGTTGTTTGAGATGCTGACGGGCAGAGTACCGTTCAACGGCGAGACGACGGTCGCAATCGCCATCAAGCAGATTCAGCAGCCGATGCCGTCGCCGTGTGAGTTTGTTCCGGAGATTCCGCACAGTGTGGAGCAGATAGTGCTCAAGTGCTGCGAGAAGAGTCCGGACAGACGATATCAGAATATGGGAGAGCTGATCGACGATCTGAAGCGGTCTCTCGTCGATCCGGACGGAGATTTTGTCAGGCGGATTGATCCGGACACAGACGGCGCCACAAGGATGGTGACGCCGGGAGACCGCGGCTCGATGCGAAGACAGTATCAGGGCACGGCGAATTCTGGAACGAATCAGTCTCCGGAAGACCGGGATGGGGAGCGTTTCGCAGGAGAGGCCGAAGCGTCGGAAACCACGGCAGAGCGATACACGGCAGTCCGCGGACGGGAAAATGTCCGGGGAAGGGACCGCGGCCGTCAGGATGACGGGAGACTGCGTCTTGAGCGCGATGAGCGCAGACGCTATGAAGAGGATGACTACGAAGACGATTATGCGGAGGACGTGTCCGGCGGACGGAAAACGGAGCATCTGACGACACTGGTGGCGGTTCTGGCTGCAGTGATCATCGGGATCATCGTAATCTTTCTTGCAGGGCGCGCACTGGGGCTCTGGGGCGGTGTCAGTGAATCGGCTATCGAAAACGCGACAGCGGTTTCCATGCCAAATGTCGTGGGCAAGGACGAGGAGTCTGCAAAATCAAGTCTCACGGCGCTCGGACTTGATCCGCAGGTCACTTATGAGAAGTCAGACAAGGAAGCGGGAACTGTTCTGGAGCAGAGCATCGATGCCGGAAAGACGGTGACCCCGGGGACGACGGTGAGTCTGACCGTGGCGGCGAGCAGCGAGGGGATCGAGGTGCCGAATGTAGTCGGTATCTCCAAGCAGGAGGCACGGGTACAGCTCGAGAAGAAGAATTTTGTCGTCAATGTGCAGGAACAGTCGAGCGATTCCGTGGACAGCGGGAAGGTCATTTCCCAATCTCCGGAGGCCGGAACCTCAGCGGCAAGCGGATCCTCTGTAACGATCACAGTGAGCAGCGGGCCGGATAAATCCGGCCAGGTTCAGGTCCCTACCCTGACTGGCATCACGCAGGATGAGGCACAGAAGCTGATCGAAGAGGCTGGTCTGAAGCTGGGTAAAGTCACTGAGGTAACCAACAGCGATGCCAACCTGACCGGAAAGGTCTGCTCGCAGAGCATAGACGCCGGTGAGTATGTAGACAGCGGCACGGCGGTTGATCTGGAGGTCAGCACCGGAGTCGGTACGTATTATTATTCCGGCGAAATTGACGCGCCCACGCAGGCGGAGGATCCGAATTATACTGCCGGCACAGCCGTACAGTGTACAATCACGGATGCAAATGGGACGCAGCTTTATAATCAGACGGTCTCCGGATTCCCGCAGCCTGTCGGTCTGACACAGATTACAACGGCGACCGGGACACTGACAATGGCATACTATGATACTGTGCCGGAGTCCACAACAACGGATGAAAATGGAAACACGGTGACGACACCGGCCTCCTCGAATCTGGTGATGTTCACGAGACCATTGACATTCACGGCACAGCAGTAACCGAGCTCAGCAATAGCTCTGGCACAGCGGCGGGCGTCGCGAGGCCATGGTGAAGAGACAGGAGTGATACAGCGGCCACAGCGGAGTTGTCAAATAACACAGCACAGCGGCGGATACTGCGGCGGCCGGGGAGGAAGCGATGCCCTCGGGCAAAATCATCAAGAGTCTTTCCGGATTTTATGAAGTGCATACAGGGAGAGCCGTTTACCGCTGCAGGGCGAAGGGCGTCTTCCGTTCCCTGGGTGTAAAACCGCTGGTCGGAGATGATGTCGAATTCGATGTGATTGCGGAGAGCGCGGAGCCGAAGGAAGGCACTATTACCCGTATCCTTCCGAGAAAAAATGAACTCATCAGGCCGAGCGTCGCCAACATAGACCAGTCCCTCCTGGTCTTTGCGATCACCCATCCGGCACCCAGCTATCAAATGCTGGACAGATTCCTCATATCCATGCAGGAGAGAAAACTTCCCGCTATTTTGTGTTTCAGTAAGGCTGATCTCGCCCCGGAGGCGGAGAAGGAGGAACTCCGCGGAATATACGGGCGCTGCGGCTGCCAGATCCTTTTTCTCAGCACGGAGGAGGGGAGCGGGCTTGACGCGATCCGACGGGTGCTGCGGGGAAAAACGACCGTTTTCGCGGGGCCGTCCGGCGTCGGCAAATCGACACTGATCAATCTGCTGTGCCCGGAGGCGGAAGCGGAGACCGGTGAGTTGAGCCGCAAGATCCAGAGGGGTAAGAATACAACCCGTCATGTGGAGCTGTTCCGTGTGGATGAGGAGGACGGGACAGGTACCTTTGTGATGGACACGCCCGGGTTCACGTCTCTTGATGTGATGGCCGGGCAGGCGGAGGAGCTGAAGGATTATTATCCGGAGTTTGTTCCTTACCTTGGGAAATGCCGTTTTGACGGCTGCAATCACATGGAAGAGCCGGGATGTGCGGTCCGTCAGGCTGTGCAGGAAGGGCAGATACCGGTGGCCCGTTATGAGAATTATCGCGCACTGTTTCTGGAGCTGAAGGACCGGAAGCCGGTGTATCGAAAGGAAAGAAACGGCAGGGGCTAAGAGAGCCAGATCATATCTTTTCCCCGCTGAGGCAAAATCCGCGAATGCGATTTTGACGAATGTGGCGGCCGGTGCGCCGGCACCGTTGCTGCTGTTTGAAAGTTCTGCATCGGCAGAACTTTCAAACCTATATTATGGAGAGCAATACGCATGCTGGAAGCTTTGAGAGGAATCCTGATCCCATTCATCGGCACGTCGCTTGGCGCTGCCTGTGTTTTTTTCATGAAGAAAGATATGAACGCGATGGCGGAGCGCGCGCTGACCGGCTTTGCAGCCGGTGTGATGGTGGCGGCGTCTGTCTGGAGCCTGCTCATTCCCGCCATGGAGCAGAGCACCGGGATGGGAAAGCTGTCGTTTCTTCCTGCGGTGATCGGCTTCTGGCTCGGCACGCTTTTCCTTCTTCTGATTGATAACATCACGCCGCATCTCCACGCCTTTTCGGAGGAGGCGGAGGGACCGGCCAGCCATCTGCAGAGAACCACCATGATGGTCCTCGCTGTGACAATCCACAATATCCCGGAGGGCATGGCGGTCGGTATTGTATTTGCGGGACTTCTGAATGGGACGAGCGGCATCACCGCAGGCGCGGCGATGGCCCTGGCCCTTGGTATTGCCATCCAGAATTTTCCGGAAGGTGCGGTGATCTCCATGCCGCTCCATGCACAGGGGGAGACGAGGAAAAAGGCTTTTGCACAGGGAGTTCTCTCCGGTGCTGTGGAACCTGCGGGAGCGCTGCTGATGATAGCGTTTTCCAGACTGTTCATTCCTGCCATGCCGTATCTGCTCAGCTTTGCCGCCGGCGCCATGCTGTATGTGGTGGTGGAGGAGCTGATCCCGGAGATGTCGGAAGGGGAGCATTCCAATATCGGGGTGCTGATGTTTGCTGTGGGCTTTACCCTGATGATGGCGCTTGATGTGGCGCTTGGGTGAAGCATAAAAATATTGAAATCGGAACGAAAGCCGCCCTTATGCCGGGCGGTTTTTTGCTGCGGATTTTTTATTGAGGATTGTTCTTTTTTTAGTACTTTATCAAGGTAAATTGACAGCGCACTAAAGCACCGGATATAATTCTGGCATTGCAGATAATTATGATTTATGAAACTACGCGGATTTTTCCGCATTTTTTCATATCCCTATCCGAGGGGCAGCAGCGTGGGCAGGGAAGCGGGAAAATCAATCTGCGGGGAACCGAAGGATTTTGACCTGGATACCGCCGGGGATGCGGTATGTGGTATGGGAACGACGGAGGCAATGGCTCATGCAGGAAAATGAAACGGTCATTTCAGAGAGCGCAGGCAGCGAGGCAGTGATGGAAAAGGCGGCCGGGGGCAGGCAGTACCGCTGGCTCTCCTGGGTTTCTTTTCTCTCCATCATCGCACTTTGGTGTATTTTGACCTATGGCAAAATCACAAGCAGTCTGTTTGTTCCCTCACCGACCGCTGTCTGGCAGGCGATTGTCGGAATGGCAAAGGACGGGACGCTTTTTGTAAACTGCTGGGATTCCACAAGGCGTGTGATGGTCGGATGGTTCTGGTCGGCGCTCATTGCTGTGCCGCTCGGCATGATTATGGCCCGCTCAAAGGTGGTCAGTGCGCTTCTTCAGCCGATCATTGAATTCGCCAGATATCTTCCAGTTGTTGCACTTGTTCCGCTCACCATTTTATATCTTGGTATCGATGAAAATCAGAAATATGTCATCATCTGGCTCGGCACCTTCTTCCAATTGATCCTGATGGTCATTGATACCGTCTCCTCTGTGGACAGGAACATGATCAATGCGGCTCTCACGCTCGGGGCCAGCCGGTGGCAGGTCTATAAGGAAGTCATTTTTCCGGCCTCGCTGCCGGGACTCATGGATGATTTCCGTCTCACGATCGGCTGGGCGTGGACGTACCTGGTGGTCGCAGAAATGGTCGCCGCGAGCTCGGGACTTGGGTACATCATATTGAAATCGCAGCGATTCATGGCGACGGATGTCATTTTTGCCGGCCTCATTCTGATCGGCGCGATCGGTCTGCTGACCGACTGGCTCATGCGTCTTCTGACAAAGCTCATCGTGCCGTGGCATGACCGGCTAGATCAGCAGTGAGGTGACCAGTGGCAAACCGCATTGCTGCAGTAGGAGCGTCACAAGGGAATCATCTGTCATGGAGGCAGGATATGGCGGAGTGCAAGCTGAAGGTTGAACACATCACAAAAGTGTTCGAGGAGAAAAACAAGGCGCCGCTGACGGCACTGAAGGATATCTGCATAGAGGTGGATCAGTCTGATTTTGTCGTGCTGGTCGGGCCATCGGGATGCGGCAAATCGACGCTGCTCAATATCATCGCAGGGCTCGAGAAGGCGACGAGAGGACAGGTTCTGGTCGACGGAAAGCCGGTGAAGGGGCCCGGCGCTGACCGCGGCATGGTCTTTCAGGGATATAGTCTGTTTCCCTGGCTGACGGTACAGAAAAATGTGGAGTTCGGTCTCAAGATGCAGAAGGTCGGGACAAAGGAGCGGGAGGAAACTGCCAGGAAATACCTCAGCATGGTCGGCCTCGAGGGGTTTGAAAATGCGCTTCCGAAGCAGTTATCCGGTGGCATGAAGCAGAGAGTGGCTATTGCGCGGACGCTGGCGGCAAATCCGGAGGTCCTGCTCATGGATGAGCCCTTCGGTGCACTGGACGCGCAGACCCGCGTCGTCATGCAGGAGCTGCTGGCCGGCATCAGCCGTAAGACGCGGAATACCATCCTTTTTATCACCCACGATATTGATGAGGCAATTCTGCTGGGAAACAGAATTTATGTGATGAGCCGCCGCCCGGGAACGGTCAGAAAGGAAATCCGCGTTGACCTGTCCGGAGAGAGAAATCATAACATGCTGGTCGATCCACATTTTCTTGAGATCAAGAAAGAGATCATGGATATGCTCTGGCAGGAGAGCCAGGATGCGGCGATGGACCGGTGACGATACAGAACGCACAGGCGTATGTACCGTGCGGCATCAGGCGTGATCCGGGAAATCCGAGATGAAGTAGTATCCGTTTTTGTGTCTATCATACGAGGAGGTAACGTTATGAAAAAGAGCTTTATCAGCTGTATGCTTGCCGCGTCCATGGGAGCAGCGCTCCTGTCAGGCTGTGGAACGGCTTCCGGGGGAGCGGCAGGGAGTTCCCAAACCGGGACGGCATCGCCTGCGGGCAGCGCCTCTTCGCAGGAAGCATCCACGACGGAAGAAAAGAGCACCGCGGAGGGAGCATCCGCTGCCTCTTCGGGAAAGCTGATCCCCATAAAAATCGCGTTCTGCACATGGGCGGGCTACGCGCCGATGTACATTGCGAAGGAAAAGGGCTATCTCGCCGAAAAGGGCTATGACGCGGACATCGTCATCATGGAGGACGAGTCTACTTATGGTGCGGCCTTCGCGTCGAACAGTATCCAGGCACTCGGGCAGGTGCTTGACCGCGACATTATCCAGTACGGAGCCGGCGCGCCGGAGCAGTACGTCTGCACCATGGACGCCTCGACAGGGGGCGACGGCATAGTCGCCACTGCGGATATTCAGACTATGGATGATCTCGCAGGAAAGACGATCGGGATGGACAAATCAGCAACCTCCTACTTTTTCTTTCTACAGGCGCTCGCGGACAGCCACATCACGGAGGATCAGTGCAATATTATTGAAATGACGAATGATGAGGCCGGAGATGCCTTTATTGCGGGTAATCTGGATGCAGCAGTGACCTGGGAGCCGCAGCTGTCGAACTGCAGTCAGCGGGAGGGAGGCCATAAGCTTGTGACCAGTGCGGACTATCCGAAGGCAATCATCGATGTGCTCACCGTCAATTCGAATTTTGCAGCGGAACATCCGACGGTTTATGAGGATCTCGCGGAATGCTGGTATGAGGCGATCGATTATCTGAACAGCAATTTTGACGATGGATGTCAGATCATGGCGGACGGACTTGGACTCGACGTGCAGGATGTCAAGGACGAATGCGCCGGAATCACATATTATGACCGCGAGAAGAACGCGGACTTCAATGATCTCTCCAAGGATCAGAATGTGGAGGACATCGCGAAGATGGCCGCTGATTTCTGGGTGGAGAAGGGACTCATGAAAACGAACGAGGTGGAGGGCTTCTTCCCGACGCTGAAATGATGATAATAAATATTGACCACGTGGTCTATCTTAAGCAATATAGACCACGTGGTCTTTTTTTAATGCTTTTCTCACTAACGAGGCACCAATATGAAACAGATTGAAAAAACGCGGCCGCGCAGGCAAAGATTCTGGAAAGCGCGATGCGGGAATTTGCAGCCCATGGATTTGAAGCGGCTTCCATGAATATGATTTGTCAGGACGGAGGGATCTCCAAGGGAAATTTTCAGTCAGGCCTACGTCAGGCAAGCCCGTGGATGTATGAGAAGGTTCGTTGAGAAATTATACAGTTCGTGGTATAAAATGTATTTACGCTGTCTGCGTTTCTGATGCGGATAACAGGCGAGGGTATCAGATAATCAACATCAGTCTCAAATCTGAAGGCGGCGTCGATATATCATTTTCAGATTTGTTACAATCAGTATTTTAAGGAGATAAGAGAGCATGAAGCTGGGCATAGTCGGTCTGCCGAACGTCGGCAAGAGCACGCTGTTTAATTCGATTACAAAGGCGGGGGCGGAGGCGGCCAATTATCCGTTCTGTACGATCGAGCCGAATGTAGGTGTTGTCGCAGTGCCGGACGATCGGATCAAAAAGCTGGGGGAAATGTATCATACTAAAAAGGTCACCCCGGCGGTTATCGAGTTTGTGGACATCGCGGGCCTTGTCAAGGGGGCTTCGAAGGGTGAGGGTCTCGGCAATCAGTTCCTTGCTAATATCCGCGAATGCGATGCGATTGTCCATGTGGTCAGGTGCTTCGACGATGACAATGTAGTCCATGTGGACGGGTCGGTGGACCCGATCCGCGATATCGAGACCATCAATCTGGAGTTGATCTTTGCCGATCTGGAAGTGGTGGAGCGCCGGATCTCCAAGGTTGCAAAGACGGCACGGATGGATAAAACTGCAGGGAAGGAATATGACCTTCTGAAGAGAGTCAAGGCGGCGCTGGAGGATGGCAGGCCGGCCTCCTCCGTAGAACTGACACCGGATGATGAGGACGAGCCGAAATGGATGGCGGGATATGCGCTTCTCACTTCCAAGCCGGTGATCTATGCAGCCAACGTGTCGGAGGATGATGTGGCGGACGACGGCGCTTCCAATGACTATGTGAAGCGTGTGCGGGAGTACTGCCAGAAGAACGGAAGCCAGTGCTTCGTGATCTGCGCTAAAATCGAAGAGGAGATCTCCGAGCTCGACGACGATGAGAAGCAGGAGTATCTTGAGACGCTCGGCATCAGGGAATCCGGCCTGGATAAACTGATCAAGGCAAGCTACACGACGCTGGGGCTGATGAGCTTCCTGACGGCCGGCGAGGATGAGTGCCGTGCGTGGACGATCCGGATCGGGACGAAGGCGCCTCAGGCAGCAGGAAAAGTGCACACCGATATGGAGCGCGGGTTTATCCGGGCAGAGGTCATCAATTATGCGGATCTTCTCCGCGAGGGATCGCTTGCGGCGGCCAGAGAGAAGGGCCTCGTGCGCGTGGAAGGGAAGGATTACGTGGTGCAGGACGGCGATGTGTGCCTGTTCCGCTTCAACGTATAGCATATAACTGAGTTTCTATGCATATCACTGATTTTGCAACTTTGTATACGGATCCTCAGTCCGGTACTTTGCAATATAGGTCCTCAGACCGGTGCCAATTGCAGCAGAACGACTCAGCGGTGGGACTTGTCACCACATCAAACCACAGGGGGACTGTTTTATGCCGGATATCATGGGCAAGATGGACATTGCGTTCCCGCATCTTGGGATTTATCTCCACAATGTTCCAAAATCCTTTACAATTGGAAATTTCTCGATTGCCATGTACGGAGTCGTGATCGCCATCGCCATGCTGTGCGGAATTCTGCTCGCCGGCAGGATTGCCAGAAAAACCGGTCAGAATCCGGATCTGTACTGGGATGTGGCAATCTGGCTTATCGTGTTTTCCGTGATCGGCGCGAGAACTTTTTATGTCATATTTTTCTGGGATCAGGGCGGTTACGGAGAGCATCCACTCTCGATTTTCAATCTGCGGCAGGGCGGTCTAGCGATTGCAGGCGGCATTATCGGCGGTGTTGTAACGCTTCTCATTTACACCAGAATCAAGAAGCAGAATCTTCTGCAGATGATGGACACGGCGGGATTCGGCCTCATTCTGGGACAGATTATCGGAAGATGGGCCAATTTTTTTAACCGGGAGGTGTTTGGGCGCTGGACAGACAGCCTGTTTGCCATGCGGCTTCCTGTGGAGATGGTGCGGGAGAGGGACATTGATGCCACCATCGCAGCTCATATGAGCAGCTCGACGAATTACATTCAGGTTCACCCCACGTTTCTATATGAAAGTCTCTGGAACATCGGCGTACTGCTCCTGATGCTGTCGCTTGTGAAAAAGAGGCGGTATCACGGTCAGATCGCGCTGGTGTATTTTGCCGGATATGGGATTGGACGCGCGTGGATCGAGCTGGTGCGCACGGACCAGCTCTATTTCACCGGAACGACCATCCCGGTGAACTGTGTTTTTGGCATAGCAGTTGCGGCTGTCAGTATCGGACTGCAGATTACAAATGCCAGACGCGTCAGGCGGGGAGAACTTGCTGCCATTGACTTTAGCGAGGTGCCGGAATACGTAAAGGAAACCGTGAAGGAAAAGGAGGAAGAATCTTAAAGAGCTGAGTCGTAAAAGTAAGTCTAATAAGAGCCAAACATAGATGGTATTTTTCTATCTGGAGACTGGTTTATACAGCAAATATTCTACGGTACAGCTGCTTGCGTAAGAAAGGGATTTGTACGGCAGGGAATAGATGAACCCCGCAGGTCCGAGAGATCTGCGGGGATTATTTTGTCCCTGACGAGTTTAGCTTGTTTGGGACAATTTTTGTACCAAACAAGCTAAACTCGTCAGGGACAATTTTTATTGAAAATATCCTCGCCGGGGGCTATTATTATGTCAAGTGGTGGAAAATGGAACGAAATGGAATAAAATGCCACGAAGTGGTTTAAAAGTGTACCGGAGCAGGGCCGATGTTCATTGGACAGTTCAGTCACTCCCTCGATGACAAGGGGAGGCTGATCATACCTTCAAAGTTCAGAGAGGAGCTGGGCAGGGAATTCGTGGTTGCGAAAGCTTACGATGACTGTCTGTACGCTTACACGAATGCGGAGTGGGAGAAGTTTGTCTCGCAGTACGAGAACATCGATGAACGGAGTAAGGATGAACGTGATTTCCGGCGTTATTTCATTGGGACGGCATCGGCGGTGGAGATGGACCGGCAGGGGCGTTTCCTAATTCCGTCGTATCTGCGGGATGCAGCGGGAATCCGGGACGATGTGATGATTGTCGGGATTGGCCGGAAGCTTGAGATCTGGAGCGCGGAGAACTGGAATCGGTTTAACGGGCCGGAGCAGATGGCTGCGATCCGTGAGAAGGTTTACGACGATAAGAACGCGGAAGAGCACGTGGCAAAATAAACGGCAGCGCGGGTGGTGTCCATGGAATTCAGGCATGAATCGGTTCTGATCAACGAAGTGATCGACAATTTGAATATCAGGCCGGATGGGATCTATGTGGATGGCACGCTGGGCGGCGGAGGGCATTCTTTCCGGATTGCGGAGAGGCTGACGGAAGGCGGCCGTCTGATCGGAATTGACCAGGATATGGATGCGATCCGGGCGGCATCGAAGCACCTTTCGGTGTACAGGGACCGCGTGGAGCTGGTTCATGATAATTATGAAGATATTGCCTCGATTCTGCAGGAGAGGGGAATCCGCAGGGTAAATGGAATTCTGCTGGATCTGGGGGTCTCTTCTTATCAGCTGGACAATCCGGAGCGGGGTTTCTCCTATCAGCAGGACGCGCCGCTCGATATGCGGATGGACCAGAGCAATCCGCTGGATGCGGCAAAGATTTTGAATGAGTGGCCGGAGGAGGAGCTTGCGCGGATTCTCCGGGAGTACGGGGAGGAGCGGTATGCTTCCGCCATCGCCAGAAATATTGTCAGGCAGAGGGAGAAGAAACCACTATCGCGTACCTCTGAACTGGTAGAGATTGTTCGCCGGTCGATTCCGATGAAGATGCAGGAGAAGGGCGGGAATCCGTGCAAGAGAACGTTCCAGGCGGTGAGGATCGCATGCAACAGGGAACTGGAGGTGCTGAGCGACTCTCTGGATACGATGATCGATCTTCTGGCGCCGGAGGGACGTATCGCAATCATCACGTTCCAGTCTCTGGAAGACCGGATTGTCAAGACGGCGTTCCGCAAGAATGAGAATCCGTGTATCTGCCCGCCGGAGTTCCCGGTCTGTGTATGCGGCAGAAAATCAAAGGGAACCGTGATCACAAGAAAGGCAATTTTGCCGAGTGCGGCGGAGGTCGAGCATAACCGCAGGGCATCCAGCGCGAAGCTGAGAGTTTTTGAAAAGACGAAGGAATCCGTCCCGGCGGGATGGCCGCCGCAGAACCGAGGTGAGGGATCATGAGTAGCCGTACCATTCGAACAACAGAATATTGGGAGGAAGGGTCCGGCTGGAGAGGTACGCGGGAACACCTCATGGCCGACAGCTATGTCTATGGCAATGCTGTTCCGGATTTGTTTGGGGAAGAGGAAGAGGAAAGAGAGAGGATTGCCCGCAGAGAGGCACGCCGCAGGGAACAGGAGCGCAGAGTCCGGGAGGAGAGGAGACGCGAGGAGGCACTGCAGCGGCGCAGGGAACTGAGACATGCACAGGCCAGAGTCAGGTTCTCCGTGGCAATCACGATGCTTATGATGACGGTGCTGACGGCGGCGATCATCGGCTATGTCCGGCTGCTGAGCAGTGTGACGGTTTCCTCCCGGAAAATCAGTGCGCTGGAGACGCAGATCGAAAAGCAGAAGACGCTCAACGACCAGCGTCTTGAGGAGATTGACGCCAGTATCAACATGGATGAGATTCGGTCGATCGCGATCAACGAGCTCGGCATGAAGTATGCGGATGAGGATCAGATCAAAACCTATAGCAGCCAGGCGGATGACTATGTCCATCAGGTCGCCGAGGTGGGGAACTGAAGGATTGCTCCGCGCTGGCAATGATGGTACTATGGACCGGACCGGCAGATACCGGTCCGGTTTCATATATCGCGGGAGAGAATATTTTTGAGCAGTCAGAATCGTAATCACAGCAGAACAGGATCAGCTGGCAGGGAAAGAGACGGAAGAGAAGAACGGACGCCGGTGCCTCCGCACCGGTTTCATTCCTTCAACCGGCGCATGCGCGGCAAGCTGATGTTCCTGTTTCTCTGTCTGCTTGCTCTTTTTGCCATGCTGATAGGAAATATCATCCGCATCAACCGGGACAACGGGGATGAATATAAGCGGCAGGTACTCATGCAGCAGAGCTACGACAGCACAACGCTGCCGTTCCGGCGCGGTGCGATCACGGATGCGAAGGGCACCACTCTGGCGACCAGCACGCTGGTTTACAATGTCATCCTGGATGCGAAGCAGATGCTGGAGAAAAAGGAATATCTCGAGCCGTCGCTGAAGGCCATTCAATCCACACTGGACATCGATTCAGCAAAGGTGCGGGAACTGGTCAAGGACAATCCTTCTTCCCAGTATTTTATTTTGAAGAAAAACATTGACCTTGCCACATACAATGCATACATGGATGCCAAAAACGCGGACAGCAATGTGCAGGGCATCTATTTTGAACAGGCATACATCCGAAGCTATCCGAACGATTCCCTGGCATCGGATGTGATCGGCTTTGCCAATTCGAATAATGAGGGTTCCTATGGCCTGGAGGAATATTACAACGATATTCTGAACGGAACGCCGGGCCGCGAGTACGGATATATCAGCGGCGGCTCTGATGTGGAGAAGACGACCATACCTGCGTCAGACGGGGACAATCTGCAGCTGACGCTGGATGCCAATATTCAGGCAATCTGCGAAAAGTATCTCCAGAAATTCAACGATGAACACAAGGACGAGGCGCGCAGCGGCAACGGTGCGCGCAATGTCGGCGTCATCGTCATGGATCCGAATACCGGCGGCGTGTTCGCCATGGCGAGCTACCCGGGCTTCAATCTGAATAATCCGTATGATACGGCGCCGCTCGTCGGTATGACGAAGCTGGATTTTGATCACAACGATCAGCCGATGGAGAACGAATATCTGACGCAGGAGGATGTGGATGCCCTCACGGATGAGGAGAAGACAAAATATCTGAATGCGCTCTGGAAGAATTACTGCATATCCGATTATTATGAGCCCGGTTCCACGGCAAAACCGTTCACGACAGCGGCCGGGCTCGAGAGCGGTTCTTTCTCCCCGACACAGACCTATCTGTGCGAGGGAAGTCTGACCGTGGCAGAGGGGACTGCACCGATCAAGTGCCACAATACCAACGGTGACGGCATCCTTACGGTGGGAGAGGCGATCGAGCGTTCCTGCAACGTCGCTCTGATGCAGGAAGCGCTTGCCATTGGCAAGGAGACCTTCTGCAAATTCCAGAACATCTTTGGATTCGGGCTCAAGACCAACATCGATCTGGCCAATGAGGCCCGCACGGACAGCATGATTTACACGGCGGACAAGATGGGGATCACGGATCTCGCCACCAATTCGTTCGGGCAGAATTTTGACGTGACGATGATTCAGATGGCCGCGGGTTTCTGCTCTCTCATCAACGGCGGTGATTATTATCAGCCGCATGTCGTGAGCAAGATCACCAGTGCGTCCGGTGCCACGATCAGGACCATCGAACCGCACGTGATCAAGAAGACGGTTTCGGAGGACACCAGCGCCTGGATCAGATCCTACTGCGAGCAGGTCGTTGCCGGTGCGAACGGCACGGGCCACACGGCCCGTCCGGCTGGATATATGATCGGCGGCAAGACCGGCACGGCTGAGACCATCCCGAGAAACATGGGGCAGTATGTTGTCTCCTTCATGGGCTTTGCGCCCGTCGATGATCCCAAGGTTCTGATCTATGTCGTCGTGGACCGGCCGAATTCGGATTACCAGGCGGATGCAAAATTCGCGACCGGCATCGTGCGGGACTGCCTCACGGAAATTCTTCCTTATATGAATATTCCGATGACGGAGGAGCTTTCCGATGAGGAAAAGCAGGAGCTGCAGGAGCTGCAATCCTCCGGAACGCTTGCCATGAGCGCCTCGGAAATGGCGGCGCTGGGAAGCAGTGATACTGCGTCGGGGCAGGACGGGACGGACAGCCAGGGCGATGATGGTCAGGCTCAGGCGGCTGGCCAGAACGCGGAGAACGGATCCTCCGCAGCCTCCGGTGAGGGAACTTCCGGAACAGGTACAGCGCAGACAGACTGGAGAAACTTCCCGAAGGACGAGGTGACCGGGTATTACATCAATCCGACGACAGGGCACTATGTCGATGCACAGACGGGACAGGAGCTGGATACCGGACCGGAAGGGGTTACAGGTACAGGTTCCGCGACCGGCACAGGGACGAATGGAGATACGTCAGCAGAGGGTTCTGCCGACACTGCTTCGGGCACACAGAATAATGACTCCCAGGTGAATGTCACGGACGACTCTGGAGTCGGCGTCGGAACGCTGAATCTGACCGGAGCGGACACAGCGAATCAGACGACGCAGAATGGAGGCACCGCGGGCGGCGCAGCGGAGGACAACAATGCCGGCACCGCGGGCGGCGCAGCGGAGGACAACAATGCTGGCACTGCGGGCGGAGATGCGAACTGAGGCGCCGGGCTGCATCAAAGGCAGACCGCTGTATGAAGAATAGATAGGGAACGAATGGAAGAGGGAGAATGGCCATGACTGGATTTACAAAATTTGGAAGTGTCGTGCTGCCGATGCTTATTGCGTTTGCGGTGGTGTGGCTCATCGGGCCGCATATGATCCGCTTTCTGAAGGCGAGGAAAGCACAGCAGACGGAACGGGATGACGGACCGAAATCTCATCTCGGGAAGACCGGAACCCCTAACATGGGAGGGCTGATGATCCTGGCGGGACTGCTTGCCGGCAGCCTCGTCATGGCGCCGGCTCATCCGGAGGTGATCCCGGTGCTGATTCTGACCGTTGGATTCGGCATTGTCGGATTTGCCGACGACTTCATCAAGTCGGCGAAGAAGCGCTCCGATGGGCTGTCTGTGAAGCAGAAAATGGCGTTTCAGGTGGCCATTGCCCTGATCTACGCCTGGTATGTCACGCATATCCACCAGATTCCGCTCTCCATGAAGGTACCGTTTGCATCCGGTATGGTTCTGGATTTTGGCAGAGTGGGAAATGTCCTGCTCTTCCTGTTTGTAGCAGTTGCAACGGTAAACGGGACGAACTTTACGGACGGCGTGGATGGTCTGTCCTCGAGTGTGACCACGGCGGTAGCCCTTTTCTTCACGGTGGCTGCCCTGCTCACCGGATCCGGCACAGCGAGCGCAGGCGCTGCCATGATTGGCGCGCTGCTCGGATTTCTGTTATATAACTGTCACCCGGCACAGATCTTTATGGGCGATACCGGCTCTCTTGCACTCGGCGGCTTTGTGGTCGGGATGGCATATATGATGCAGCTGCCACTTTTCATTCCTATTGTCGGATTTATTTACATGCTGGAGGTGATTTCCGTCATCATCCAGGTTCTGTATTTCAAGAAGACACATGGAAAGCGCTTTTTCCGTATGGCGCCGATTCACCACCATTTTGAGCTGGGTGGATGGTCGGAAACCAGAGTGACCACTACATTCACCGTTATCACGATGATTCTGTGCGCTGCCGGGCTGACAGCGCTCTGGTGGTAGTCGCAGCTTTCCCGCAGGAAACTGTGCAGACCGGGAGAAGGCATCCGTTTTTGCAATGCAGTTTAGTTTGAGGATATAGAATTTGAAAACTGGAAGCCGAAGCAGACAATTTAACCGGGAGGATTCCCGCTGGGAGGATGTAAGGCATAGCTCCTCCCGCACGGGTACGCAGCCGCTTCCGGCGAGACGGAAGGCATCTGGCCGGAAACGGAGCAGGGCCTCCTGGATACAGATGGATTATTCCCTGGTCGTCATTATTTTCTTTCTGATGGCAATCGGACTGATCATGCTGTATTCTGCGAGCTATTACGAGGCTTCCATGAAGGCCTCCTGTAATTATGATCCGGCATTCTATCTCAAGAAGCAGCTGATTTGGATGATTGCAGGAACGGTGCTGATGTTCCTCGTCGCCGCGATTGATTATCACCACTATATCGGAAAGCTGTCCGTACTGGCATACCGGGTTTCCCTGGTCCTGGTCGCGGCCTGCCTCCTTTTTGATCCGGTGAACGGCGCAAGGCGATGGATCCGGCTGGGAGGATTCAACTTTCAGCCTGCTGAATTCTCCAAAATCGCCATTATATTATTTATGACGACGTTGATTGTCCGGGAGGGCACCGGCCTGTACCGGAGAGGGGCGGCCATCAGGCTTCTGGCCTTTCCGCTGCTGGCCAGCGCGGAAATCTATTTCATCACCGAAAATCTGAGTTCAGCCATCATCGTTTTTACAGTTGCGTTTGGCATGTTCTTTGTGGCCAGACCGGACTATGGAAAGTTTATTCTGCTGGCAATGGCAGGGGCGGCACTGGCAGCTGCTGCAGTGTGGTTCATTGTGCATTATGCCACCGGGGAGAGCGGCAACTTCCGTTTCCGCCGTGTCATTGCCTGGCTGGATCCGGAGGGGGAGGCGAGCTCGAAGGCCTTTCAGACCATCCAGGCACTTTATGCCATCGGGTCAGGCGGTCTGTTCGGCAAGGGACTTGGAAGGGGAATGCAGAAGCTGGGATATATCCCTGAGGTGCAGAACGATATGATATTTTCTGTCATCTGCGAGGAGCTCGGGATCTTTGGCGCTGTCTGTGTCATTCTCATGTTTGTGCTGCTGTGCTGGAGACTTCTGCGGATTGCTTTCACAGCCAGGGATGTTGCCGGTTCCTATCTGGCGGTGGGAGTGTTCTGCCATATCGCGATCCAGGTGTTCTTAAATATCGCCGTTGCGACAAATACGATTCCGAACACCGGCGTGACGCTGCCATTTATCAGCTATGGCGGAACATCCATATTGTTCACGCTGGCGGAGATGGGGATCGTGCTGAATGTATCGAGGCAGGCGGGAGAGTAGGCCGAATCATGTTTCAATTTCGGGGACGGCAGTCTGACAACCGGCAGGACTCGGAATATCTGGAGGATACCGGATATTTTGACGACGGAGAAAGTCAGGAGGAAGGCGCAGAAACTGCATATGGTAGCGAGGACCCCGGAGACTGGCAGCGCGCGGCGGAGGAGAACCGGAGGCAGCGCGCGCAGCAGCTTCGTCTCGAGGAGGAGAAGGAGAGACAGGAGGAGAAAAGAAGAAGCAGGGACAGAAGACGCGAGCTGAAGAGCAGGGCCAGGAAACGCTTTCTGCAGAAACACCACAGGGCTTTCATCACGCTTGGCATCACAGCAGGTGTATTGGCGGCGCTTGCAGTCACGGTGCTTCTCCTGTATGTGACACACACCGTGACGGAGGTGAAGGTAACCGGGAATACGCTCCATTCGCAGGATGAAATCACCGACATCGTATGTCAGGGCCCGCTGGGACTCGGGAGAAATTCCTTGTATCTGTCCTGGAAGTATCATAACCGCGCAGTGGAGGGTGTGCCATTTGTGGAGAAGATGACGGTCAAAATCACCTCTCCGCATGCGATTGAGATCAGGGTGGTGGAAAAAGTACTGGCAGGGTATGTCGATTATCTCGGCGATTACATGTATTTTACCAGAGACGGAACCGTCGTGGAGGCATCGACTCAGAAGGTTGACGGCGTGCCGGAGGTGACAGGGCTGAAATTCAGCCACATCATTCTGGGCCGGAAACTCCCTGTGGCGGATGCGGGCGTGTTTGACCGGATTCTGGATATCACGCAGCTGCTCAGCAAGTACAGTCTCACGATTGACAAAATATATTTTGACGCCTCGAGCAATATGACTCTGTTCTATGGTAAAGTCCGTGTCAATCTCGGACAGGATACTTATACAGAGGAAAAAATAGCCAATCTTTCCCAGATACTGCCGGATTTGACAGGAAAGAATGGAAGCATCGACATGTCGGATTTTACACCGGATACGACGAGCATTTCCTTCCAGGAGGCAGGGGCCCAGGGTGGAACTGTCCCGGATCAGACATCGGCGGAACAGGCTGGCGGGTCAGTAGAAACAGACAGCGGGTCGGATGCCGGGGCTGACGAAGCAGACAGCGGTACGAATGCCGGGGCTGACGAAAATGGTGGAGCGGAGCCGCAGACGAATGTGAGCGGCGATGGAGGCGCAGAAGAACAAGCCGGGCAGGAGGCGCAGAACGCCCAGAAAGAAGCCGGGCAGGAGACACAGAACACGCCATAGGGAGGGCTTGATTATGGACTGACAGGTGACAAGTCATGTAAAATTCAGTTGAATAATTGCAGGTTCAATTGTAAGATGAAAAGGACGAATTTTAGCTAAGGAGGAGCCATAACCGTGATTGAAGTGAAGGAAGATAATACGGAAGCGGCTGCAAAGATCGTAGTCATCGGTGTTGGCGGCGGCGGTGGAAACGCGGTCAACCGGATGGTTGAGGAAGATATTACTGGCGTCAAGTTTATTGGCGTGAATACGGATAAACAGGCTCTGGATCTGTGCAAGGCACCGAAGGTGATTCAGATCGGTGAGAAGACGACACACGGCCTCGGAGCTGGGGCTATTCCGGAGGTCGGTGAGAAGGCCGCTGAGGAGAGCCAGGAGGAGATTGCGGAGGCCGTTAAGGGCGCCGATATGGTCTTTGTCACCTGCGGTGAGGGAGGCGGAACCGGAACGGGTGCAGCTCCGGTCGTTGCCAAGGTTGCCAAGGACCAGGGAATTCTGACGGTCGCGGTGGTCACAAAGCCGTTCCGGTTTGAAGGAACTTCCCGGATGAAGAAGGCACTGGCCGGGATCGAAAAGCTTCGTCCAAATGTAGACACGCTGATTGTCATTCCCAATGACAAGCTGTATGAGATCATGGACCGCAAGACATCTATGCCGGATGCACTCCGCAAGGCAGACGAGGTTCTTCAGCAAGCGGTAGCCGGCATTACGGATCTGATCAACAAGCCGGCGATCATCAACCTTGATTTCGCGGATGTTCAGACGACGATGCGAGACAAGGGCATCGCTCATATCGGCATGGGATTCGGCAAGGGCGAGAAAAAGGCGCAGGATGCGGTCAAAATGGCTGTTGACAGTCCGCTTCTCGAAACTTCCATTGATGGCGCTACCGATGTCATCATCAATATCACAGGAGACGTTTCGCTGGATGACGCCTATGAGTCTGCCGGCTATGTGCAGCAGCTCGCGGGGGCGGATGTCAATATTATCTTTGGCGTGATGTACGACGATTCCAAAAAGGACACCTGCAGCATCACCGTCATCGCAACCGGGATCGGTCAGCAGCAGCCGGCAGGGCCGAAGGCAGTGGAACGGCCGAAGGCGTCGCAGCCTGCCCGCACGGCAGCTCCTCAGACAGGAATGGCAAGACCTTCTTTTATGAGCGCAGGGAATCCGGTGCAGCAGAACACGGTTCCGCAGCAGGCAGCCGCGCAGCCGGTTCCGCAGCAGACAGCAACGCGGCCGGAGATGCAGGCACAGGCTCCGGTATTTGATACCTCAAGCCTGACGGATACCATTCCTCAGACAAATGCCCAGGCGATTTACCAGAACGGCGCCTATTCACAGCCGCGTACACAGGCAAGACCGCAGGGAGCATTTGGCCAGGCGCCGCAGGCACCCCGCCCGAGCAAGAATCTGATCAAGATTGATGTGCCGGGGTTTATGAATAACAATAGCCGCGGCGGTGCTGCACCGTCTGATGAGGATGCCTTTGACGAGGAAGATGAGCCGGGCGACGGACAGAACCGCAGTCTCTTCCACAGACGCTGAGCAGGCCTGTCATACAGCGCTTAACAGCTATTCTGTCAAACAGCGCCGAAAGATGAAAATAATTCTTGCATTTTTTTAAAAAAAAGATAAAATGGAGAAGTCGGTTATTCAACCGGCTTCCTCACATGGGGATATAGCTCAGCTGGGAGAGCGCTGCGTTCGCAACGCAGAGGTCAGGGGTTCGAATCCCCCTATCTCCATTTCCCGTTCCCGTCATTACACGATCCGTTGTAATGACGGGATTCTTTTATTTACAAAAGCATTATTTGCGGCTATAATAGCGACAATTCCCGCAAGGAGGCGGACGGCAGGGATGCTGTCTGCCTTTTCTTATAGGAAATGGATCAGAATTGAAAATTTTGCTGGATCAATGGGGAAATCACATGTTCCGATATTTTATCAAACGTCTTGTGATGATGCTGGTCGCCATGTTTTTCATCATTCTGCTCACGTTTCTGATGATGCATGCTGTACCGGGAGGACCGTTTACAAGTGACAAGAAGCTTTCTCCGCAGATCGAGGAAGCGATGAACGAGAAATATCATCTGAACGACCCTCTCCCGGTGCAGTTCAAGGATTATCTGGTCAGCGTTCTGCACGGTGATTTTGGGCCGTCCTATAAATATCCGGGCAAAACGGTCAACGGATTTATAGAGCAGGGATTTCCTGTATCCGCGAAGCTCGGCTTTATCACCATCCTGTTTGTCCTGCTGGCAGCCATTCCAATGGGGATCGTGGCAGCAGTCAAGAACGGAAAGTGGCAGGATATGCTGCTCATGGCCCTTGCGACCATCGGCGTCACGATTCCATCTTTTGTCATCGCCTCTCTGCTCATTTATTTCTTTGCTTTTCGCCTGAACTGGCTGCCGACTTACGGCATTGATTCCTGGAAGGGATATGTTCTCCCCGTGATTGCACTTGGCGGGTATTCTGTCAGCTATATCGCGCGTCTGATGAGATCGAGTCTGCTCGAGGTCATGGGGCAGGATTACATCCGCACGGCGCGGGCAAAGGGCCTGTCGGAATTCCGTGTCATCACCAGACATGCACTTCGAAATGCATTGATTCCGGTGATCACAGTGCTCGGACCGACCATTGCCAATCTGATGACCGGGAGCTTTGTGATCGAGAAAATCTTCGCGATCCCCGGGCTGGGCGTCTATTTTGTCAACAGTGTCAGCCAGCGCGATTACACCACGATCATGGGCGTCACGATTTTCTACGCAGCATTCCTGATGGTCATGGTGCTGATCGTGGATCTGTTCTACTGCATGATCGACCCGAGAATCAAATATGACTGATGTTCAGATTCGGGAGAGTTTTATACAGGGAATCAGGCCGCGGTAATCTCACAGGGCACATTTCATATCTCGACATACGGACCCGGAAGAAGATTTCTGCGGGCATTTCTCCCACGGATACGAAGAGCACGGGTCAAAACAGTGCGGGGATAAAAGCACGGGAATACAAGCGCGGATACAAAGAGAGTGGCAAGAGGTAAAGCGATGGATCAAAAATGGGAAATACTGTCGTCTTCTGATGAAGACCGCGAGAAAATATGGGGTAGGAGCAGGACATTCGCGGGAGACGTCTGGTTTCGTTTCCGGCACAAGCCGACTGCGCTCGCCGGGCTGATCCTGATTGCGGTTCTGATGGCGTTTGCATTCTTTGGCCCGTTTTTCACAAAATATGATTACGCCGAGCAGAATCTGACGGTAGTTAATATTCCGCCGCGCATGACAGTCTATGATGCGCCGGATGGTAACGGTTATCTGACGATCACGCAGAATCTGAAGCTCCTCCGGGTGGACCAGGACGGCAGACTGGGAGATCAGCTCACCAGGGTGCGGGATGATGATGCCAGATCGATGACGATCTTCGACTGCGGCGGGACAGAGGTCGGACTGTATTACGGGAAGACGCCGTATAAGGTCTGCAATCCGGAGAAGCTGACCGTATATCATCATCGCAAAATCTGGAACCGTTCCTATCTTCTGGGCACAGATGCACTTGGAAGAGATATTCTGACACGGCTGATGTATGGAACGCGTGTCTCCCTCCTGGTAGCTTTTGTCGCTGCTTTCGTGAATATGATCGTCGGCATTATCTATGGCGGAATCTCCGGCTATGTCGGCGGCATGACGGATCAGATCATGATGCGCATTGTGGATATCATCAGCACCATTCCTCTGACACTGTATGTCATCCTGATCATGGTCATCATGGGGTCCGGTCTTCAGAGCATCATCGTCGCACTTGGCAGTGTCTACTGGGTGGACATGGCCAGGGTGGTGCGCGGGCAGGTTTTGTCTCTCAAAAATCAGGAATTTGTGGTCGCGGCCAGGACGATCGGATCTTCCACGAGAACGATTCTGTTTCAGCACCTGATCCCCAATGCGATGGGGTCCATTCTCGTCACAGTCACCATGCTGATTCCCTCTGCCATTTTCATGGAGGCATTTCTGGGATTCCTCGGCATTGGCCTGCAGCCGCCGCTCGCAAGTCTCGGCACCATGTGCAATGACGCGACAGAGAATCTCCGGACCAGTCCATATCAGCTCTTTATCCCGGCACTTGTCATTGTGCTGATCATGTTCGGCTTTAATTTTGTCGGGGATGGCCTGCGCGACGCGCTGGATCCGAAGCTGAAGAAGTGAGTGGTTTGAATGCGACGTTGATACGTCACATTCAAACTGACAATGGCATCTTCGGTGTCATTGTCCCGATCCGGGGGAAAGCGTATTCGGACATTTCTCCCGCAGGTACCGCATAGGACGCGGCACAGGGAATCAATATGAGCGAAGACACTATTTTGCAGGTAAAAAATCTGAAGACGACCTTTCACACAAGCCGCGGGGATGTACAGGCGGTGCGCGGCGTGTCCTTCCATGTGAACAGGGGAGAGATCGTCGGCCTAGTCGGAGAATCGGGAAGCGGCAAATCCGTGACCTGTATGTCAATGCTACGACTTGTCCCGGATACCGCCGAGATTGACAGGGATTCCGCGGTGCTGTTTGAAGGCAGCGATCTGACGAGAATCCGGGGCAGACAGATGCGGGATATCCGTGGGGAGAAGATCGCGATGATCTTTCAGGATCCCATGTCCTCTCTGAATCCGCTGATTCCGGTGGGAAAGCAGGTCGCGGAGATGATCGCGATTCATCATCCTGAGAAAAGCAGGGAGGAAAGGAAAAAAGAGACACTGGATTTGTTCAGGGCGGTTCGGATTCCGGAGCCGGAGAAGCGTTTCAGCAGCTATCCGCACGAATTTTCAGGTGGAATGCGCCAGCGAATCATGATTGCCATGGCCCTTGCCAATCATCCTGATCTGCTGATCGCGGACGAGCCGACAACAGCTCTGGATGTGACGATTCAGGATCAGATTTTGAAGCAGCTCCGGGAATTGCGGCGGGATTATCAGACCAGCATTATCTTCATCACCCATGATCTCGGCGTGGTCGCGGAGCTATGTGACCGGGTGGAGGTGCTGTACGGTGGACTGATCATGGAGGAGGCGCGTATCGATGATCTTTTTGATTCACCGCGTCATCCGTATACGCTGGGACTGCTGAATTCGATTCCCAGTGTG
This sequence comes from uncultured Lachnospiraceae bacterium, assembly GCA_900320025.1. Taxonomy (GTDB): domain Bacteria; phylum Bacillota; class Clostridia; order Lachnospirales; family Lachnospiraceae; genus CAG-791. The sequence continues at coordinate 30,112 of ONQW01000002.1, read as the reverse complement.
AAACAGGACAGAAGCAGAAGGCTGAAGCCAATCCCGGGCTCTCCGCCTGATATGACCAACCCGCCCAGAGGATGCCCGTTCGCGCCGCGGTGTCCATATGCGCGCAGGATATGTGCCGAGGCGCTGCCGGAATTTACCGCCATCGGAACGGAGCACAGATCCCGTTGCTGGCTGCTCGACCCGGAGGCACCGGCTTCAAATAATCCATTCAGGACGGAAAGCGAGGGGCAAAACTGACATTGGTGCTGCTACCAATGTCCCTATCCGGGAGAAAGCCTATCCGGGCATTTCGCCCGCGGTGCTGCGAAGTAAAACAAGGACAGAATCCGGCATTCGGGCAGAAATTCCCGACAGGAGAAACGAATGGATAGTTCCACGAAGAGCCAGCATCTGCTGGAAGTCAGTAATCTTACAAAATATTTTGATGCAGGAAGAGGCCGGAAGGTCCATGCGGTCGATCATGTCAGCTTTGCCGTTGACGAGGGCATGACATTTGGGCTGGTCGGAGAGTCCGGCTGCGGAAAATCCAGCTGTGCCCGCACCATCATCCGGATCTACGAGCCGACAGAAGGAACGATTTTTTTTGAGGGCAGGGACGTCTCCCATCTTCCGCAGAGGGTCCTGCAGCCTCTCCGCAAGGACATGCAGATGATCTTTCAGGATCCATATGCCTCTCTGAATGCCAGAATGACGGTCAGAGATATCATTGCGGAGCCGCTTCTGGCGCACCACATTGTGAAAAAGAAGGAGGAAGCCAACGACATTGTCTTCCGTATGCTGGAGCGGGTCGGGCTCACCAGAGAGCATGCAAACCGGTATGCGCATGAGTTTTCCGGAGGGCAGCGGCAGCGGGTCGGCATCGCACGCGCCCTGGTCCTGCAGCCGAAGCTCGTGATCTGTGATGAGCCGATCTCTGCTCTGGATGTCTCCATTCAGGCGCAGGTGGTCAACCTGCTGCGGGAATATCAGGAAGAGAGCGGCATCGCATACCTGTTTATTGCGCATGACCTGTCGATGGTGCGGTATGTCTCCGATGCCGTCGGGGTCATGTACCTCGGAGAACTTGTGGAAACAGCGGAAACCGACGAGCTATACCGCAATCCGCTGCATCCGTATACCAGGGGGCTGCTGAACAGCATCCCGGTGGCGAACCCGAAGCTTGCCAGGCAGCGGAACCAGAGCGGGATAGAGGGGGATATTCCAAGCCCGATCGATCCGCCGGCCGGCTGCCGGTTCCATACCAGATGCCCATTTGCAAAACCGGTCTGTGCGGAGGAGACGCCGGTGCTGAAGGACCAGGGCAGCGGTCATCTGTGTGCCTGCCATCTCTATGATTGAGAAAAATGGAGTGGGAGGAAGCCGGGCGACAGCGGGAAACCTGTTCCGGATGAAATTTTCCGGACAGGGATATAGTGACTGAGACCCATAGATAAGGCAAACAACGGCAATTTTGCTGTTGGGAGATAGATTCTTGACCTGCATGCATTCTGGTTCAGGAAGAACATCCGGCATACCGGAAGGGATGCCGGGGAGATATTCCGCAGGGAGACAACGCCCGGCGGGACAGTTTCCCGCCGGAGCGACGTCTCCGGCGGGCAGAGGAGGAGTGAATTATGAAAAAGAACGTCAGTGCAGTGCTCACTGCCGCGCTCGCCGCATCGATGCTTATCACCGGATGCGGGAGCACATCGTCATCCGGCGCGGCGGGGTCTTCCGAGGAAACCATTGATCTGTCGGAATCTGCAGCGTCTGCGTCCACAGAGACTGCGGCCAGTGAAACAGCCTCGTCCACAGCTGCTCCTGCGGCGTCGGATGCCGCCCAGGAAATGACCTTTGTGCTCAGCAACACGCCGGATTCCATCGATCCCAGTTATACAAACAATTCGTTCGCGGCGCCGATTCTTGCGAACTGTTTCGAAGGTCTTGTTACGCGGGATGACAAGGGAGAGACGGTCCCCGGACTTGCGGAGAGCTGGGACGTCAATGACGACATGACGGTTTACACCTTCCATCTCAGGGACGGGCTCAAGTGGTCGGATGGTTCCGACCTCACCGCAAATGATTTTGTCTATGCGGCCAAGCATGTCTGCACGCCGGAGACAACGGCGCAGTATGCAAACATGATGACGGATTACATTGTCGGCGCCGAGGACTACTATAAGGGCGATACCAGCGCGGATTTTGGCGTCAAGGCCATTGACGACAAGACGGTGGAATATGATCTGGTGGATACCTGCTCGTATTTTGTCGACCTTGCCAGTATGTGGGTCTATTCCCCGCTGCAGGAGAAGACGGTGGAGGCAAACGGCGACAAGTGGACGCTTTCGCCTGATACCTACGTGTGCGACGGCCCGTTCAAGCTCAGTGAAATCAATGAGAATGAGAGCTATGTTCTGGTCAAAAATGACAACTACTATGATGCTGACAAGGTTTCTCTCGATAAGCTGACCTTCCGCTTCATCACCGATACCTCCACGGCGCTTACCGCCTATGAGAACAACGAGGTGGACGGCATCCGCAGCGTGCCGACCGGAGATCTTGCCCGCCTGAAGGCGGAAAATGCGGGACTGCAGGTGGCCTCCAGCTACGGCACCGTCTATTATGACATCAACTGCGCGAAGGAGCCGTACAACAATCCGGATGTCAGAAAGGCACTCTGCCTTGCGATCGACCGCACGGAGCTCATCAACAACGTGGTGCAGCTGGATGCGCAGCCGGCCTACAGCTTCCTCGCGCCCGGCTATGTCGTAGACGGAAAGGATATCACGGAGGGACGCTCCACCTTTGATCTGTCTGAGAAGGCCGATCCGGATGCGGCAAAGGAAGCCCTGGCAAAGGCGGGCTATTCGGATCCTTCCACATTCCCGACGCTGCAGCTTTCCTATTATTCGGATGATACCGCAAAGAAGGTGGCAGAGGCCATTGCGCAGATGCTGGAAACGAATCTTGGCATCAAGGTTGAGGTTTCGTCCGCTGACTGGGCGGTGTTCTATGACGCGGTACAGAACGGCAATTATGATGTCGCAGCCATGGGCTGGTCCGCTGATTACAACAACCCGATGAGCTTCCTTCCGCTGCTGTACACGGACGATGTCTCCAACAATGTTTTCTACAGCAACAAGGACTATGATAAGCTTGTCGACGAGGCCCGCAAGGAGTCGGATTCCGCAAAATTCGCAGACCTGGTGGAGCAGGCGGATGCGACAGCTTCTGCGGAGTATCCGGTTCTTCCTCTGTACTACAAGTCAAACACGTATCTGATGCATGACAATATCACTGGTTACTACATGACCAGCGACGGCAGCCTGTACTTCAAGAATGTGGTGGTGAAGTAAAGCCTGAGAGCGGCAAGAAATATGGTTCGAAAGAATCAAAAAGTCAGGCTACGTTGTGTTTTACCTCTTTATCCCCTATGATGACAGTATCAGCAGAAACGTTTTTCCGCGATATTCCGCGAAGAAACGTGAAAGCTGGTACTGTTTTTTGTTCGGATGGAACACTTGGTGCCAGTGACAAGTTTGAAAGGCTGCATGAGGGCGTATATAAGAAGGAAAGGGTGTTAGAAGCATATCTGTTATGGGAGGTGAATTATGAGAGAAAAGAGGAGAAGAGGGTGGAAGGCCATCGCCCTGATGCTGGCCGCACTGTGTATGCTGGCAGGCTGCGGCGCACAGCAGGCAAGCAATTCTATGGGGACTGCAAAGTTTGCTGCCGTGCCGGAGGCGGAGGAGCGCGGCGGGACAGACGGGGAGATAGCCTCTTTGTCCAATGCATCTGCATTGTCTGCATCGGGGGAGAATATGGAGAGTTCTTCCCATGCCGGATCTGATGAGGAGGACAGCGCGGAGGGAGAGACTGAGAACACGGCGGTGGATTTCTCCGGGGAGGAGAGTGCTGGGGAGCTCAGCAGAAAAATTGTCTACACAGGAAGCGCCCAGATTCAGACGAGGCATTACGACAGGGCAAAGGCCCAGATGCAGAAACTGATCGAGGACTGCGGCGGATTTATCTCAGATCAGAGCGAGAGCACAAATAGTGGGTGGGGCTATTCGTATGATACAGAGTCGGATTTTGACCAGAGCGAGGCGGAGCGGGTCTGGAGTCTGACAGCACGGATTCCATCCGGTAATTTCGGGAAATTCTTCGACGGTGCGGATCAGATCGATGGAAAGGTCATAGACAAATCAAGCAGTTCTCAGGATATGACGAGGTCCTATTCGGACAATCAGGACAGGCTGAAGGCACTGAGGACTGAGCAGGACAGGCTTTTGGAGCTGCTTGGGAAAGCAGACAATGTTGCGGACATGATCACCATTGAGGACAAGCTCGCGGATGTACGCGCGGAGATCGCATCGCTCACACGCAGCAGCCAGAAGATCGATTACGATGTCTCCTACTCGACGGTGACGGTGACGATGGACGAAGTAAAGTTTTACAGGCCGGACAAAGTCTCCTTTACGGAACGGATACGCAGTGCGCTCACTGACAGCGGAAAGCGCTTCGTATCATTTCTGCAGAATCTGCTGATTGCGCTCGTCTATCTCCTGCCCTATCTCGTGATTGCTGCCGCGGTGATTCTTGTCGCGGTCAAAATTCGGAGGGCTGTCAGAAGGAAGAGAAGGTCTGGAAAGGACAGCGGGGAGAACGGAGATAAGGGGAAGAAAGGGAATGAAGCGTGCAGCTCGTCAACGCAAGACAAGATAAGATGAGACAGAGGCACCAATCATAATGAGATTTTTTCATTTATCGGATCTTCATATTGGACTGCGTCTTCTGAATCAGGATCTTCAGGAGGACCAGGAGTATATTCTTGGGGAAATCACGAATTTTGCCGCGCAGGAGCAGCCGGACGCAGTCGTGATCGCAGGGGATATTTATGACCGGGCGGTTCCGTCAGCGGAGGCAGTGGAGCTATTTGACCGGTTTCTCACCGGACTTTGCGTGGCGGTTCCCAATGCAGCCGTCATGCTGATCAGCGGCAATCATGACAGCGGGCCGAGAGTGAACTGCTTCCGGTCGCTCCTGCAGAAGCAAAATGTGTATATGGTCGGAATGCCGCCGCAGGGACCGGAGGATCATATCGCAAGAGTCACGCTTCGCGACGGGGATGGACCGGTGAATTTCTGGCTGCTGCCATTTGTCAAGCCTTCGATGGTGAAGCAGATTGTCGGGGTGGATGAGAACGGGAACAATCTGTCCTATGATGAATCCCTGAGAAGACTATTGGGACGGGAGAAAATCCCGGAGGACGAGCGGAACGTGCTGGTGAGCCATCAGTTTTATGTGCCGGCGGGGCAGGACGCCGCCTTGATCGAGCGCGCTGAGTCAGAGATTATCACGGTTGGGAACATCGACGCGGTGCGCTCTGATGTACTGGCGCCGTTTGATTATGCGGCACTGGGCCACATTCATAAACCAATGCGGGTTGGCAGTGACCGCTATCGCTTCTGCGGGACGCCGATGGCCTATTCTGTCAGTGAGGCTGGGCAGGCAAAAGGAATCATCGAAGTGGATATGGGAGAGAAGGGGCAGGTTCACACAAAGGTCATTCCGCTTATCCCGCTTCACGCCGTGCGTGTGATCCGCGGGCTGCGGGAAGACGTTCTGGCGCAGGCGTGCGGAGATTATGTCTCGGTCATTCTGACGGATCCGGTTGATTTTGACGCGCTTGATCTGCGGGATGAACTCAGCCGGGCATTTCCGCGGCTTCTGGAGATCCGGCGGGAATATGTGCGGCAGGCCGATTACGGCACAGAGGGCATGCCGGAGGAGGGAGAGAAAAAGGATCCCTATGATCTTATTTTGTCTTTTCTCGGCGAGACAGATGAGGAGGAGCGCACCATTCTGGCAGATGTCGTCAATACTATACTTGCCCGCGGAGAAGGGAGGTCGTCATGAAGCCTCTTTTTCTTACCCTTCAGGCATTTGGCTCCTATGGGGAGCGGACGGTGATCGACTTCACAAAACCGAATCAGGATTTATTTCTTATCACCGGCGACACCGGGTCGGGAAAGTCGACCATCTTCGATGCAATGGTTTTCGCCCTCTACGGGGAGACGGGGTCAAAGTTTGACAGCAGGAGCGGGGAGGAGCTGCAGAGCCAGTTCTGCGATGTGAACCAGGAGCCGTTCGTGGAATTCACGTTCATGGAAATGGCAGGCGGCAGGGAAGAGCAGTATACGGTCAACCGCGTGCCGAGGCATATCCGCGCCAAAAAGAAGGGGAGCGGGTTTCTGGAGGTGAGCGGACAGGTGTCGCTCACGATGCCGGATGGTTCCGTCTATCCGCCAAAAGAGACGAATGAGAAACTGATGCAGATTGTCGGCCTTACCAAGGACCAGTTCATGCAGGTCGGCATGATTGCGCAGGGTGAGTTCATGGAACTGCTGCGGGCAAAATCCGACGAGAAGAAAGTGATCTTCCGGAAACTGTTTCAGACGCAGATTTATCAGGAAGTTGTCGAAGAGCTGGCCGGAAGGAGAAGGACAGTCCAGGCGGAGCTGGATACTCTGTATGCGGCACTCCGGGCAGAAACAGGGCATGCTGTCATTCCGGATGACTATGAAAGAGCAAAGGAGCTGACACTGCGGATCACAGACCTCTCTGCCGCGGCGCGGCCTGCTGCGAATGACGTGGAAGAATTTCTGGAGGAACTTGCGGACCTGACATCGTGGCTGGGGAAAACAGCCGCGCAGCTGCGTGAGGAGGAAGAACGCGACCGTGTGCAGGCGGAGCAGGCCAGAGATGCCCTTGTGCGCGGCACAGAAGTGCACGCACGGTATGAGACGCTTCAGCGGGCGAGAGAGACGTATGGAGCGCTTGCAGACAAAAAGAATCAGGCAGAGGAAGATACCCGCACCGCAGATGCCGTGCAGAAGGCCTTCGAGGTGCGGAATGTGTATCTGCGGCTTGAGGATGCCAAGAAAACGCTGGAGGCACTCCGGGAGGAGAGAACGCGCCTTGAAAAAGCGGTCCCGGAGCTGACACTGCTTTCCCGGGAGGCGGAAGAGAAAGCACTGAGCGCGGCGTCGGAGCGGGAGAAAGCTTCGGCAAAGCTGACGCAGGTGAAGCAGCAGACAGAGCAGGCACTCCGCATCTTCAGCCAAATCAAAGAACTGCGTAAAAAAGAGGAGGCGGCTGGAAAGAAAGAGCAGGAGGCGGCAGGCCGGCTGGCGGAAGCCGCCAGGAGGCGGGAGGAATTTGAAAAAAGGACTGCAGCCTGGCGCAGAGAGGAAGCTTCTCTTCAGGGGGCGGATGCGGAATATATTTCTCACCGCGCAGCATTGCAGGACATCAGCGGGCTGCTGGAGGAGACAAAGCAGGCGATAAGCGCTGATGCAGAGGCCGCCGGGCAGAAGGAGCGGGCGGAACAGGCGGCGTCGGCATATCGGAGCACGGAGCATGCCTACGGGGATGCCCGTTCCCGCTATGATGCGGAGAGACACATGTTCCTCGCGGGACAGGCGGGTGTTCTTGCGATGGAGCTGAAGGAGGGGGAACCCTGTCCGGTCTGCGGCTCAAGGGAGCATCCATCGCCCTGCCGGCTGCCTGACGGGCAGGAACCTGTCTCAAGGGAAGAACTGGATGCACTGCAGAAAGAAGCGGACCGGCTTGCCGGGGAGCAGGAAAGGGCCGCTTCGGACTGCCGCGCGGCGATGGATTTGCTGACGGAGAAGGAGCGGAATGCGAATGCTGTGATGTCTACTTTGGCAGAGCATCTCCGGCAGCAGAATGAGTCCGCCGGGTGGAAGGAACATCCCGATACTTCCATTTCCCGCAGAGAGATGGTGAAAAAGATAGAGAAGGCTCTGCGGGGCAGGCAGAAAACACTTCAGATATGCGCTGAAAGTAAAGAAAAGGAGATGAGGCGGCTGATCTCTCTGCGGGACGCGCTGGCCGGAGCGGATGACACATTACAGAAGCTGCGGGAAGAGGAAGCTGCTGCGGCAGAGGAGAGACAGCAGGGCAGCCTGGAGCTTACACACATCAGGTCTGCGCTGGACACATGGAATGGGCAGGCGGTGTTTGAGTCCGAGGAGTCAGCGATCAGGACCAGACAGCAGGCGGAGAAGGCGGCGAAGGGTGCAGAAGCTGCCTGGCGGGACGCAGATCTTGCCAAAACGGCCGCGCTGACAGAGCTGGAGAAGACCAGATCACTTCTTGAGCGGAACAGTCTGCAGGAACCAGAGCAGGAGGAAGTGTGTAACAGCAGGAGAAGAGAATATGAAGCATCGCTGGTACAGCATCAAATGACGGAGGCAGAATGGCAGAAACTTGTCTCGTGTCACACGCCGCAGGATGCAGACAGACTCCGCAGCCAGGTGTCGGCATATGAGCGGTCTCTGGCAGCCGCGGAAGGCAGCCTTCGCGCCGCAGAGCAGGCTGTCAGCGGTATTGAATGCCCGGATCTGGAAGCGCTCCGCAGCGCTTCCGGGGAAGCCTCGGCCAGGTGGGAAAAGGTACAGGAGAAGCGTACAAACCTCAGTGCGGCCTGGACAGCTGACCAGCAGGTACTCACGAGGGTCAGGAAAAGATGGGAGACCAGAGAAAAGAAGAACAGGGAGTATCAGAAGCTGGACACACTTTATGGTCTTCTTGCAGGTAAAATTTCAGGCTCGCGCATGGATATCGAGACCTATGTTCAGCGGTATTATCTGGAACGGATTCTCCGTTCAGCCAATACCAGATTCTTCGAGATGTCCGGCGGACAGTTCGCTCTCCGGATGTCCGAACTGTCACAGGCCGGGGAGGGCCGGAACAGAGGACTTGACCTCATCGTATATTCCTATGTCACGGGAAAGACGAGAGAGATCAGAACGCTTTCAGGAGGCGAATCCTTTATGGCTGCACTCTCCCTTGCACTGGGCATGTCGGACCAGATACAGAGCAGCGTCTCATCGATTCACCCGGATGTGATGTTCATCGATGAAGGATTCGGATCTCTGGATGATCATGCGAGAAATGAGGCTGTCCGCATTTTACAGCATATGTCCGGCGAGCACCGGATGATCGGCATAATTTCACATGTATCTGAACTGAAACAGCAGATCGAGGATCAGCTTGTGGTCACCAAGGATGAGAAAGGAAGTCATGTCCACTGGGAGATCAGCTGAACGCGAGGGAAGGGCCTTGGTAATTATGCTGAAAATTCGATGACTCATCAGTACGAAGCATTGGAAAAACGCGATGAACACGTGATTTCATCATGTCAAAACCCGCTCCGGGGAAAGGAATGGTTTTCCTTGCCCCGGGGCGGCGTTCTTTTTATAATCAAGGCATGTCGGAATGCCGGACGTCCGGAAGTCCGGAGTTACCGCCAGAAGATCGGAATCTTCTATCAACAGAAAGTTTCTCATTTATATTTTTTCTTTATGACAGAGTTCTTCTGCCACAGTCTTCCGATCAGACTGAAATATCACAGATCATAACGCAGCATAAACAGAAAGCGATGTGCGGGAGGGGATTCTAAGGCCGAACCCGGGTCAGCGCACAGACAATCCGCATCAGGAGGAGAGGAATGGCCACGCCTTTCAGACTGGCCGGTCCTGTTTTCTTTCTGCGCGGAAAAGGAGGCGGGGATGATGGATTATACGCCGGAGCATGGGCATGGAAATTGGAATACGGCAGAAAACACGGGATGCGAAAATGACATGAGTCTTGTCAGCAACGGAAACGGGAGAAGGCTGACTGCAGTTATTCTATGCTGTATCGCTGCCGTGTCTGTCGGGATTGGATGCTGGGCAGTATTCAGGACAACCGGCGCTGGGGAGAGCGCGGCGGCAGAGGCAAACTTGAATCTGGGAGGAAGAATCACAGACCGGATTGATGATGTGAACGATACGCTGGAGGAGCAGGATAAGCTTCTGAGAGAGACACAGCAGATGGTTCAAAATTCAGAGAAGCATTATGAGGAAATCAGCCGGAGTCTTGAGGAAATACAGAGCCAGATTGACGCCTATGAGGAAGTATCCGGCCTGGATACTTCGGAGATGTCAGCCGGGAGCGGCAGGGGAGTCAGCGCAGAGCAGGCTGCACCGGTGAGCGGGGAGATCGATTACGAGGCACGCACAGAGCTGTCCGGAGCAGTGGACCGCCTGAATACGCAGATCCGAGATTTGATTCAGAAAACAAATCAGGCAAAAGAATCGTCGGCTGCGCTCGAAGCGGAGCTTCAGGAGGCACAGCGGACGGCTTCTGCGGAACGGAAGGATTATGCAGGGGGAAGCCAGAACCAGGTGAAAGAGCTGGACAGCAGTCTGAGCGCCATGCGTGAAAGCCTCAATAGTCGATATCAGAATTATCGGCGGGATTATGAAGCCCTGAATCAGGCGCTGGCCGGATTCAAAGCGTCGCTCGGCGGCATGATTGAGGAATTTGAGGTTAAGGAGGGGGCACAGTATCAGAATCTGACAGCACTGCTCAGCAGTACAGGAGCGGCGATTACCAATTCCGTGGATACGCATCAGAGGGAGATCAGCGCCCTGATCGGGCGGGAACAGGAACAGCTTGCGGATGTGCTTCAGGATGGCACCCGGGAGATCATCGCGTCTCAGGATGAATCTTTTTCTGCGTTGGAAGAATATCTGGCCAGCCTGACACAGATGGAAGAAGAACTCGAGGAAACGTACAGATCAGATCAAACAGAGCATGCAAAATATCTTGAACAGATTCTGGAAAAATCCAATCACACAGCGGAGCAGGCAGATGTCATTTTAGCAGCAGTTCAGACTTATCAGGAAACAGAAGCGGGCAGAAATGATGAGTGGGATCAATTGACTGACCGGATTACTCAATTGGCAGACCTGGTCGGTAAAATGGAGCGTGGCATGGAATCTGTTCTACTCGTGGAGAGCGACAGCAGAAAAATGCTGATTGCAGCATTGCGTGAGAAACAGGTTGTTCTGGATGACAGTGCAACATTTGAAGAGATTCGGGATGGGATATTATCCATACCATCGGGAACTTCAAGCCTGTCTGATGACAATGAGGGAACCCTGGAGGAGGAGCAGACCGGGGCTGATCAGAGGACGGCGGAGAAGACAGGAATGGAAAGGAAGGAACCTGCTCCGAAAAATGATTTTTCAGACGGCCGGCTTTCGGAAGATTCCGGAAAAGCGAAAGGATATCTCGAGCAGGGCAATGTCAGTGATCTCCTCTCCCGCAACGACAGGTGATAGTGACATGGCTGATGCCATATGCGGATGACATATCTGGATGATCTGCTTGTGCAGAAGGCAGAGAGGCTGGTGCCAATTGATGCATTTATCATGGTATACTTGGCGGTGTGAAATGTAATATTAGTATGAATCTGGCGCTATCACCCGGTTTCGATCATTGGCACCGTTGACATCAAAGTCCTGAAGCGGGAAAGTTCTTTCTGATATTTCTCCCGCAGGCGCCGCGAAAGAGAATATGGAGGTATCAGTATGTACCGTCTGACTTCTAAACTGATCATTTATCGATGCATCAAAGATGATGCAGGAACCGGAGACGACAGCATCCTCTTCCGGCTTTCTGATATATGTCGGCGCTTTCACACGGGAGAATATGAAAAGGAAGCTCTGATCACCGAGATCCTGACACAGATCAATCATCTGCTGGATATGGCGACAAGATATGGATTTGATGAGAACCTGTGGCACAATTACCTGGCATACCTGCTTGCCATGACAGAAACACCATTTACTCTGGTCTCGGAGAAGGTTGGGGCAAATGAGGGCTCTGTCAACCAGTTTGCCATGAATGATCTGAATATTTTCAGACAGCTGTTTGACTATGACTTTTCAGAGATGGAAAAGGAACTCGGAATTTCCTGCTTTTCTATTATTGAACATTACACAGCAGTGCCGAAAAGAGAACGGATTTACAATAAGAGCGTCAGTGATAAGGTCAAGGAACTCAGCCGCGCTATTGAACAGTCCGTCTCCACGGAAGCAGTCTATCAGGTTGTGACGGATTTCTATCGCAGGTACGGTGTCGGCAAATTCGGCCTGAACAAGGCGTTCCGCGTCAACCCGGACAGCCCGGATCTGCTCGAACCGATTACAGCCACGAGCGATACGGTATTGGATGACCTGGTCGGCTACGAGCTGCAGAAACAAAAGCTGGTGAGGAATACAGAGGCCTTTGTGGCTGGAAGAAAGGCCAATAATGTTCTGCTGTACGGAGATGCCGGAACCGGAAAGTCCACAAGCATCAAGGCAATTCTGAATCAATACTATGGATGCGGACTCCGGATGATCGAGATATACAAGCATGAATTTGAGTATCTGGCCAGAATCATCTCGGAGGTCAAAAACCGCAATTACCGCTTTATCATATACATGGACGACCTCTCTTTCGAAGAATTCGAGGTGGAGTACAAGTATCTGAAGGCTGTGATTGAAGGCGGATTGGAACCAAGGCCGGAGAATGTGCTGATCTATGCCACAAGCAACCGCAGACACCTGATTCGGGAGACATGGAATGACCGAAGCGATCAGGATGAGGATCTGCACCGGTCCGACACGGTGCAGGAAAAACTTTCTCTGGCAGATCGGTTTGGCGTGACCATCGGCTTCTTCCGCCCGACACCAAAGGAATATATGGACATTGTGGAGCAACTGGCATCCAGGTATCCACAGATCACGCTCTCCGGCGAGGCACTTCGGGCGGAGGCAAATCGCTGGGAGCTTCATCACGGCGGATATTCCGGACGGACTGCCCAGCAGTTCATCACGTATCTGCTGGGGCAAATGCCGGATGGCGGAGAGGCTCCTGAAGGACTGACCTGAATGGCGTGAATCCATTCGCATAAATACATTCATTCGAATGGATTTATGGATGGATTTATGCGGCTGCGGAGTGTTAATTTTTTGTCAGGATGTACCTGATTTAGTACGTTTTTACGCGGCTTTTTTCTTGTATACAATTGCTGTTTTCCCTATAATGAATTTGAACTCAACCGGGCACATCAGCCCGGAATTATATAAGAAAAGGGGAGCATCATGGCATTTATTGATGGAATCAAGGAAAAAGCGAAAAGGGACCGGAAGACAATTGTGCTGCCGGAGACCAACGACAAGCGGACTCTGCAGGCAGCGAACGAAATCATCCGGGATGGCATCGCTGATCTGATCCTTGTCGGCGACCAGGAGAAGATCCTCGACGGCGCGAGATGGTTGGATCTGGATTATCTGGATCGCGTCAGGGTCATTAATCCACAGACCACGCCGAAGCTGGATGAGTATGTCAATCTTCTTTATGAGACGCGGAAGGCCAAGGGAATGACACCGGAAAAGGCACGCGAGACACTCCTTTCGGATTATCTGACCTTTGGCGTTGTTATGGTCAAAAACAATGATGCGGACGGTATGGTCGCCGGCGCCTGCCATGCGACAGCTGACACGCTCCGCCCGGCACTGCAGATCCTGAGGACCGCGCCTGGCTGCAAGCTGGTTTCCGGTTTCTTTATTCTGGACGTGCCGAACTGCGAATATGGAGAGCATGGCACCTTTATCTTTGCAGATGCCGGTCTGAACCAGGACCCGGATTCGGAGCAGCTTGCGGCAATTGCCAACAGTTCTGCCGAGAGTTTTCAGGAGCTGGTCGGCGCAAAGCCGATTGTGGCAATGCTTTCTCATTCTACGAAGGGGTCGGCGAAGCATCCGCTGGTGGATAAGGTAGTCAATGCGACCAAGATTGCTCACGAACAGTATCCGAATCTCCTTGTGGACGGTGAGCTGCAGGCGGATGCAGCGATTGTCCCTGAGGTGGCAAAGAGCAAGGCTCCGGGAAGCCCTGTAGCAGGACGGGCCAATGTCCTGATTTTCCCGAATCTGGATGCCGGCAATAACTGCTATAAGCTGGTGCAGAGACTGGCCAAGGCAGACGCATACGGGCCGATGCTTCAGGGAATTGCAAAGCCGGTGAATGATCTGTCCAGAGGGTGCAGCTGGCAGGATATCGTCGGCGTTGTTGCGCTGACCTGCGTGCAGGCACAGATGATTCATTGAGAAAGGCCTTTTATATCAGGCGGATTTCAAGAGAGGGCCGGGGCGGTCGGAGGTGCAAAGCGCCTCTGACCACCCCGGCTTGCATGCGCGGAGCGTATTCCTGATGCCGAACGAGATTCAGGGAACAGCGCTGTGAATAATTTAATAATCTTATCATCTCTATGAATAGTCACAGTGATCTTGTGTCAAGCATAGTTACAATAAACTAATGTCAAGCATAGTTACAATAAACTTATTGACAGAGCATGCTGCTGCCGCTATAATACAATTTGTTTGTGACCATGTGACCCGTGGCCCTCGCTTTTCCCGGTTGGGAACAGCATTAATCCCGATTTCTTGGGAATAGCTAAGGAGGTGTAAACGAGATGTCCATCTGCCCTAAGAATAAATCTTCCAGAAGCCACAGAGATAAGAGAAGAGCGAATTGGAAAATGACCGCTCCGACTCTTGTAAAGTGCAGCAAATGCGGCGAGCTGACGATGCCGCACAGAGTCTGCAAGAATTGCGGCACTTACAATAAGAGAGAGGTTGTCAAGGTCAACGATTGATTCATTCCTGAATCACGCCTCATCTTTTCCGTTTCGGTTCGCAAGTTACTGCGATATCGGAGAGGAAAATCAAATATGGAAGAACAGCCGGTGCAGAGAGATCTGCGCCGGTTTTTTTGAACAAAGATTTCATAAGCCATCCGATTCCCGAAACAGGAGTTGCTTTCTGATTCCAGAAACAGGAGTTCCGCTCAGCTCTATCGGGACAGGAGGTCTCCGGAATTGGAGCCCCGCCCGGATTTCTTGCAATCAGCGCCCTGTTCTAGTATCATAGGATGACAATAGTGCCAATGGTCGGCGCCCACTTCTGCATATGCGCACCGTGGGCGCTGATTTTTGATATATTGAACGGAGGAAAATGGATGGCAGAGATGATACGGGTGGCAGTGGACGCCATGGGCGGGGACAATGCACCGGGTGAGATCATCCGGGGAGCGGCGGAAGCACTGCGCAGACAGAGCCGTCTTGATGTCACGCTTGTGGGACAGGAAGAGGTGATCCGGAAGGAACTGTCTGCTCTTCCGGATTTGCCGCAGGAGCGGCTTCACATCCATCCTGCCTCGGAAGTGATCGCTATGGCAGAACCGCCTGTTCAGGCGATCACGAAGAAAAAGGACAGTTCCATCGTGCAGGGAATGATGCTGGTTCGTCACGGAGAGTGCGATGCATTTGTCACGGCAGGAAGCTCGGGAGCCACCCTTGTGGGAGGCCAGCTTCTGATCGGCCGGATCAAGGGGATTGAACGGGCGCCTTTTGCACCGGTACTGCCGACGAAGCGCGGCCCGGTTCTGCTGATTGACTGCGGCGCCAATGTGGATGCGAGGGCGAGCGAACTGGTGCAGTGGGGGCAGATGGGTTCCATTTACATGGAAAGTATTCTTGGCGTCAGGAATCCGAGAGTTGCACTTGCCAACATCGGCGCTGAGGATGACAAGGGAAATGCGCTCGTGAAGGAAACAATGCCGCTGATGAAGGCGCTGACAGATATCCATTTCACGGGCAGCGTCGAGGCGCGGGATATTCCGTACGGCGGAGCGGACGTCGTGGTCTGCGATGCCTTTACAGGGAACATGCTTCTCAAGATGTATGAAGGAACGGCGCACATGCTGCAGGAAGAAATTTCCGATGCGATCCGCCACGGCGGCCCCCTGGCTCTGCTGGGAGGTCTGATGGTGAAGCCTGCCCTTAAGAAAACCCTGACTAAATTCAGCGTTCGGACTTACGGCGGTGCACCGATGCTCGGGCTGAACGGGCTGGTGGTGAAGGCGCATGGCAATGCGGACGCTGTCGTCTTTGCCCACGCTGTAGAGCAGTGTGTGGAATGGAAGGACAAGAGGATCAACGACCAGTTCAGGGAGAAGATGAAGCTGGTGGACCGCACTGTGAAAAAGGCACAGACGACATCGGCAGACTGAGCTGAGGTCTGATCCGTTATCATAAAAGAGCCGGCAGCGTTTTCGATTCACTGCCGGAATATGCAGCAGTGACTGCGATGGGAGGAAATGATGGAGTTTGATAAGCTGAAGCATATTATTGCAGATGTTCTGAATGTGGATCCGGATGAGATCACGGAGGAGACGACGTTCACCGACGACCTCGGTGCGGATTCTCTTGATCTGTATCAGATCAAAATGGGTATTGAGGAAGAGTTTGGCCTCACCATTCCGGATGAAAAGGTCGCCGGGGTCAAGACGGTCGGCGATGCCCTGACGATGATCAAAGAGGCGGTGGCATGATGAGCCTGGTTCAGCCGGATATTCAGATCCTGGAGGACCGCATCGGTTATCAGTTCCACAACACCTATCTTCTGCAGTGTGCCCTTACACACACCAGCTTCGCTCATGAGCAGAAGATCCATACCTATGACGATTACGAGAGACTGGAGTTTCTTGGCGACGCAGTGCTGGAAATGGTGTCAAGCGCTTTTCTGTACCGCACCTATCCACAGATGCGGGAGGGAGAGATGACCAAGCTGCGCTCCTCTCTGGTCTGCGAGCCTGCGCTTGCCTACTGCGCAAGAGATCTCCGGCTTGAGGATTTCATCCGTCTCGGCAAAGGGGAAGAGCTGTGCGGAGGCCGGAGCAAGGATTCTATTATTTCCGATGTCTGTGAGGCCGTGATCGGAGCCATGTATCTGGATTCCGGTTCTGCGGTGGAGCCGGAAAAATTTATCATGAAGTATATTCTCTCTGATCTGGAGGGAAAGCTTCTGTTCTACGATGCAAAATCTATTTTGCAGGAAAAGGCGCAGGAAAAGGGCAGCCGGGTGCGCTATGAGCTTCTGGATGAGCACGGCCCGGGGCACGAAAAGACCTTCCGTGTAGCAGTCTTTCTGGATGACGTGAAGCTCGCTGACGGTACAGGCAAATCGAAGAAACACGCGGAACAGCAGGCAGCCTTTGAGGCGCTGAAAACGATGACGCAGGAATCAGGGGCACTGCCGGACAATTCGGGAACAAGAGAAAAACGTGTATCTAAAATCAATTGAAATTCACGGCTTTAAATCATTCGCCAATAAGATCAATTTTCAGTTTCATAACGGGATCACTGCCATTGTAGGACCGAACGGGAGCGGCAAGAGCAATGTCGCGGACGCGGTGCGCTGGGTGCTGGGGGAACAGCGCATCCGGCAGCTGCGCGGCTCCTCCATGCAGGATGTCATCTTTGCCGGAACAGAGTCCAGAAAACCGATGGGCTTTGCCTATGTTGCCATCACGCTGGACAATTCCGATCACAAGCTGGACACCCCCTATGAGGAAGTGACGGTCGCAAGACGACTGTATCGCTCCGGGGAGAGTGAATACCTGATCAATGGAACGACATGCCGCCTGAAGGATGTATCAGAGCTGTTTTACGACACCGGAATCGGTAAGGAAGGATATTCCATCATCGGTCAGGGGCAGATTGATAAAATTCTGTCGGACAAACCGGAGGATCGGAGAGAGCTGTTCGATGAAGCGGCCGGAATCGTGAAATTCAAGCGCCGCAAGGAGACGACGGAAAAAAAGCTTGCCAGCGAGCAGGACAATCTGGTCCGTGTAAATGATATCCTCTCCGAGCTGGAAAAGCAGGTCGGCCCGCTGGAAAAGCAGTCAGAAAAGGCCCAGATCTATCTGAAGACGCATGAGAGCCTCCGGAAGCTGGATGTCAATGTGTTCCTGCTGGAGGGGGAGGATCTGCAGAAGCGTCTGAATGAGGCAATCCGGCAGCTTGAGATTGCCGCGTCAGATCTCAGTGCAGCACGCGAGGAGTCTGAGAAGAATCGTTCTGATTATGAGGCGGTTCAGAAGGAACTGGAAGAACTCGACCGGACGATAGATGAAACCCGGGACCGGATCACAAAGGCCAGTGTCGTGCGCAAGGAGCTCGAGGGTCAGGTTAATGTGTACCGGGAGCAGATCAATGCCGCACAGCAGAATGCAGAGCATTTCGCCTCCCGCCGGGATGCGCTCAGAGCAGAGGTGGAACGGGCTTCCGGGGAACGGGATCATGCTGCTTCGCAGCATTCCGCGCAGCAGGCGAAGGCGGAGGAAGCAGAGGCGACCCTGCGGGACCTTCGCACTGCACTTGCCGGAATACAACAGACGACCGCTGACATTCAGGATAAAATCGAGAAGGCCAAGAGCGGCATTCTGTCCGAACTGGATGAGCGGGCGAATATCAAATCACGCCTTGCCAGTATCACGACAAAGGAGGAACAGATCTCGATCCGCCGGGCGGAACTGACCAGCAGGCTTGTGTCGGTGGAATCTGCGGAATCTGTTCAGGACAAGGCGATCGGGGAGGCGGAACAGAAATTTACAGAGATCAGCCGGCAGGTCTCTCTTCTTCAAAAGAAGAAGGAAGAGCTGGAATCAGAGATTGCCGGTATCCGCCCTGCGCTGCAGAAGGAGGACGAGCTCCTGTCCGGCGCCAATGTCCGTTATCATCAGGAGGAGGGACGGCTGTCCACGCTCCGTGCGATGACAGAACGGTACGAAGGCTTCGGCGGAAGCGTCCGGCGCGTGATGGAGCAGAAATCCCGTGAAAAAGGACTGCTCGGCGTGGTGGCAGATCTTTTAAAGACCGATGCGCGTTATGAGACGGCAATAGAGGTGGCACTAGGCGGGAATATACAGAATATTGTCACCGAGGATACGGAAACGGCACATCGCTGTATCGAGATGCTCAAGAGAGATCGCGCCGGCCGCGCGACCTTCCTGCCGTTAACCAGCGTGACGAATCCGCAGAATTTTGCTTATCCGGATGCACTCCGGGAACGTGGCGTAATCGGACTTGCCAGCAGCCTCGTCCGTTGCGAGCCGCGTTTTGAAAATGTGGCCAAAAGTCTGATCGGGCGAACCGTGGTGACGGATTCCTTCGAGACAGCGCGGGGACTCCAGCAGAAATATCATCATAAGCTCCGTGTAGTGACACTCGACGGAGAATTGTTTACGCCGGGCGGCGCGATCTCGGGCGGCGCATTCCGCGATTCCACGAATCTGCTCGGCCGCCGCCGCGAAATAGCTGAGTTGGAAAGCTCTGCCGCAAAATACAAACAGCAGCAGGAGGAGTCATCGCAGCGGATCGAGGCGCTCAAAACCAGACGAAATGCCCTGCGGGCAGAAAATGACACCGCCGGCATGGAGATACAGAGGCTGCTGATCGCGCAGAATACGGCCCGCATTCAGCTGACCCGGGAGAAGGAAAAGGCGGCGGAGGCTGCCGGCAGCTACGAGCAGCTGAAGGAGGAAGACCGGGCAATCCAGAAACAGACAGAGGAGCTGACCGGAGAAAAACAGGAAATGGGCGAGCGGCTGAATGCCTCCAGGCAGACAGAGCAGGCGCTCACGGAAGAGGTCAATTCCCTGCAGAAGGAGCTGGAAGCGCACCGGGCAGAGGAAGAACAGGCGGCTGCGGCTGTCAGCCGGATGGAGGTGGAAGCTGGAAAGATCCGGCAGAGGGCGGATTTTGAACAGCAGAATCTGGACCGGACCAACGAGGAAGTGCAACGGTATACAGACAGTCTGAACGAGATTCTGAAGGGAATCGAGGAAGGAAAGGACGAGATCGGGGAGAAGCAGCAAAATATTGCAGAAATCGAGAAGACAATCCTTGCATCGGAGGAAACTGGGACAGAACTTTCCGCCCTGCTGTCAAAGAGCGCGGCAAGGAAGGAGGAGCTGACCGAAAAGCAGAAGCAGTTCTTTGACCAGAGGGATGCGCTGAACCAGAAAGTCAGCGGATTGGACAAGGAAACTTATCGTCTTGGCGCCCAGCGCGACAAGCTGCAGGAAACGATCGATGCCAGAATCAACTATCTGTGGGATGAGTATCAGATCACACCTTCTGATGCAGCGTCCATGCGGGATGAGTCCATGACAGATCTTGCCGGCATGAAACGGGAGGCTTCCGGACTCAAGGGGAAAATCCGTGAACTGGGGCCGGTCAATGTCAATGCGATCGAGGAGTACCGGACACTGATGGAGCGTTATACGTTCCTGAAAACGCAACATGATGATCTGGAAAAGGCAGCGGAGGACCTCAGAAAAATCATCGGGGATCTCGATGAGAATATGCGCAGACAGTTCCGGGAACAGTTTGCCAGGATCAATGCCGAATTTGACAAGGTGTTCCGGGAAATGTTTGGCGGCGGCCACGGCACGCTGGAACTCATGGAGGGGGAGGATATTCTGGAGGCAGGTGTGCGTGTGATCGCGCAGCCGCCGGGAAAAAAGCTCGTCAACATGATGCAGATGTCGGGCGGAGAGAAGGCGCTTACCGCGATTTCCCTGCTTTTTGCCATTCAGAATCTCAAGCCTTCCCCGTTCTGTCTGCTCGATGAAATAGAGGCAGCACTGGATGAAAGTAATGTGGGACGGTTTGCTGATTATCTTCACAAGCTGACGAAGCATACGCAGTTCATTGTCATTACGCACCGCCGCGGGACCATGGAACGGGCAGACCGGCTCTATGGCATCACCATGCAGGAGAAGGGAGTATCCGCGCTGGTCAGTGTCAGTCTGATTGACAAGGATCTGAGTAACTGAGAACGCGGTGCAGCTGCAGACGCGGCACGGAGGTATAAAATGCCGGAGGAAGGCGCGGATAAATCAAAGAAGAAGGGCTTCTTTTCCAGACTGTTCAGCGGGCTGACAAAATCCCGCAACAACATTGGGAGCGGAATCGAGAGGGCCTTCACGTCCTACGACAGGATTGACGAGGATTTTTACGAAGATCTCGAAGAAACCATGATTATGGGAGACATCGGGATCAAGGCCACGGACCAGATTATGGAAAAGCTCCGGGCACAGGTGAAGGAGCAGAAGATCAAAGATCCCGGTCTGTGCAAGGGGCTGCTGATTCACAATATCAAAGAGCAGATGGCGGTCGATGCGCACGCTTACGATTTCGAACAGGGACCATCCGTGGTTCTGGTCATCGGTGTCAATGGTGTCGGAAAGACGACATCGGTCGGAAAACTCGCCGGGATATACCGGGACGAGGGGAAGAAGGTCATTATTGCGGCGGCGGATACGTTCCGTGCGGCGGCGAATGAGCAGCTCTCGGCCTGGGCAAAGCAGGCCGGCGTCGATATGATCGGAGCGCCGGAGGGTTCGGATCCGGCCAGCGTACTGTTTGACGCGGTGCAGGCTGCGAAGGCAAGGCATGCGGATATTTTGCTGGTTGATACGGCAGGACGACTCCATAACAAGAAGAATCTGATGGCGGAACTGGGCAAAATTGATCGGATCATCAGCCGGGAATGGCCGGAATGCATGCGTGAGAATCTGATTGTTCTCGATGGCACCACCGGCCAGAACGCCCTTGCACAGGCGAAGGAATTTAACGAGGCCGCCCATCTGACCGGAATTATTCTGACCAAAATGGACGGCACTGCGAAAGGCGGGATTGCCATCGCGATTCAGTCGGAGCTGGGAATCCCGGTAAAATTCATCGGGGTCGGGGAGAAGATGGATGATCTTCAGCGCTTCCGGCCGGATGACTATGTGGACGCTCTGTTCGGCGTCGGAGAATCGCAGACATGAGCGAGGACAGGAAGGAAAGAAAATCGAATCCGAATCATCTGCGTACAGTGTACCTGATCAATGTCATTTTTCTGTGTCTGCTTACGCTGGCAGTGCTGGCGGGCGCTGTGATTCTTTTTCTCCGATATCGTGAGACAAGGAAGGAACTGTCCCTGATTCATCAGGAGATGACGGCCACGACGGAGCATGCCAAGACGCTGTATACGGATCAGGAAGTCGAGCGTCTCGTGCAGAATGCATCACAGGAATCCTCCGAGGAGGCGCGCCGCAAATTGCTGCAGGAGATGCAGTCTTCTCTGGAGACGGGAAAATCGGTACTGACCACGCTGCGGACACTGTACCCGGATAACTTTGTTGTCAGCGCGGATGATCAGTATTATTTCTATCCGATTCTGAAGAACGTGCGGACCAATCCGTTTGACAGTGCGGATTTTGCTCCGGGCGACGACGGAAGGATGGCGTACCGCGGCGATAACGGGGACGTGAAGACCCGGTTCGGCATCGACATCTCTTCCGCTACCGGAACGATAGACTGGGAGGCTGCCGCGGAGGACGGTGTGCAGTTTGCCATGATCCGGGTCGGCGGACGTGACCAGGACGGCACACTGTTCCTTGATGATCGATTCCTTACCAATGTCACGGAGGCACAGAAGGCAGGAATCCGGACAGGAGTGTATATGAGGCTGAACTGCATCACGGATGAGGAGGCAGAGGCGGACGCAGCATTTCTTCTTGATGCATTGCATGATCTTGCACAGCCGGTCGATGGGCCTGTGGCAGCTGTGATTACGGCGCCCTCCAGAGACAGCCGCGCCTACGGGCAGAGCCGGGCGGCCTGGACGTCCCATGCGAAGACCTTCCTCGACACTCTGAACAAGGGAGGTCAGAAGGGGATGCTCTACAGCAATGCGGCGGGATACGCGATGATGCTTGATCTCGGGCAGTTCGAGGATACGGACAAATGGATTGCAGACCGGAGCGGTTCATTGTATTTCCCTTACCGCTTTACCTGCTGGCAGTACGGAGCAGGAAAGGTGAAAGGTATAGACGGGAAGGTAAACTGCGACCTGTTGGTTTTGCAGGAGTAGGCTCCGGCACGCAACAGACCGGAAGAGTAGAACATTATGATGTCAAGAAAATAGAACATTATGATGCCAAGAAAATAGAGTATTATGGTGTCAAGAAAAAATACTTGACAGCAGTAAAGCGGGAGCTTATGATGGACGAGTCTGCGGAAGCGGACTCGTCTTTTCAATATTTGAATGGGTACGGCTGGATTTGGAAGAAGCAGATAAGCTAATTGAACAGGGTCTTCTCTATGATTTCTACGGGGGGCTTCTGACGAAGCACCAGCAGAAAATCTACGAGGAAGCGGTGTATGAGAACCTTTCTCTGAGCGAGATTGCAGATCTCGAGCAGATCAGCCGACAGGCCGTTTCTGATCTGCTGCATCGGACGACGACAGCACTTCAGCACTATGAGGCACAGCTGGGACTCATCCGGCGGTTTGAGCAGATCCGGCAGCTGACAGCGCAGCTCCGGGACCTCGCCTCGCAGGAGCTGGCGCCGGACCGGATTCGGGCCGGGATCCTGCAGGCAGCGGATCAGATTGAACAGGAATTGCGGTAGATGGCATTTGAAAGTCTTTCAGAAAAACTGAATCATATTTTCCGCGGTCTGCGTGGCAAGGGCAAGCTGTCGGAGGCGGATGTGCGGGCGGCTCTCCGGGAAGTGAAGATGGCGCTGCTGGAGGCGGATGTCAATTTCCGTGTCGTAAAGCAGTTCATCAGCAGCGTCCAGGAGCGGGCCGTCGGAAGCGAGGTCATGAGCGGCCTCAATCCGGGACAGCAGGTCATCAAAATTGTCGACGAGGAGCTGACAAAGCTGATGGGCTCCGAGATGACTGAAATTGCCTTTCAGCCCGGGAAGGCGATCACGGTCATCATGATGTGCGGTCTTCAGGGCGCCGGCAAAACGACGACTGCAGCAAAGATCGCCGCCAAAGTGACCAAAAAGGGAAAGAAGCCGCTGCTCGCCGCGCTGGATGTGTACCGTCCGGCTGCAATTCGGCAGCTGCAGGTGAACGGAGAGAAGGTCGGGGTTCCGGTGTTCTCCATGGGAGACGACCATCAGCCGGCCGATATCGCAAGAGCGGCGCTGGAGCATGCGCAGAAGAATCATTTTGACGTGGTTATTCTGGATACCGCCGGACGTCTCCAGATCGATGATGAGATGATGCAGGAGCTAGTGGACATCAAGGAGGCGGTGACCGTTCACCAGACCCTGCTGGTTGTGGACGCCATGACTGGTCAGGAGGCGGTAAACGTCGCGGAGAGCTTCGACCAGCGCGTCGGGATCGACGGCGTGATATTGACAAAGCTCGACGGCGATACCAGGGGCGGCGCGGCGCTCTCCATCAAGGCGGTCACCGGGAAACCGATTCTTTTTGTCGGTATGGGAGAAAAGCTGGATGATCTTGAGCCGTTTTATCCGGATCGGATGGCAGGCCGGATCCTTGGCATGGGGGATGTCCTGACGCTGATTGACAAGGCACAGGAAAATCTCACGGCGGAGGATGAGGAGAAGTCAAGAGATATGGCTTCCCGTGTCCGGAAGGGAAAGTTCGATTTCAACGATTATCTGGAGAGCATGAAGCAGATGCGCCGTATGGGCGGACTTGGCAGTATTCTCGGCATGATGCCCGGCATGGGGATCAGCAGGGAAGAGCTGGAAGGGCAGATCGACGAGAAGAAGATCGCACATCTGGAAGCCATGGTTCTGTCTATGACACCGGAGGAGCGGGCTAACCCGAAGATTCTGAATCCGCAGCGGAAATATCGAATCGCCAGAGGCTCCGGCAATGATATTGCCTCCGTCAACCGTTTTATCAAGCAGTTCGAACAGATGCAGAAAATGATGAAACAGATGGGCGGACTCGGAGGAAGAAAAAAACACGGATCTCCATTCGGGGGATTCGGCGGTTTTGGCGGAGCAGGCAGAAAAGGCGGATTTCCGTTCTGAAGAATGCCTGCGGTTATGACAGGAAGCAGCCGGTTCCGGATGGTCCGGACCGTACTTCATATATCTCGTATACAAAATCATTTCAATGGAGGAAACAGCAATGGTAAAGATCAGAATGGCAAGATATGGCGAGAAGAAGGTCCCGATGTACCGCATCGTGGTGGCAGATTCCAAGAATCCCCGCAACGGCAATGCGATTGAGCAGATCGGCACCTACAATCCGAATGTGAAGCCGCATGATTTGAAGATCAATGCGGAGCTTGCAAAGAAGTGGCTTGATAACGGCGCACAGCCGACCACAGTTGTTGCGAAGCTGTTCAGACAGGCAGGCATTACGAAATAATCTGCTCCTGCCGTCAGCAGGAAGGAGGCAGAGATGAAGGAATTGGTTGAGACCATTGCCCGCGCGCTGGTGGATCATCCGGAGTCTGTTGTTGTAACAGAAACGCAGGAGGAAAACAATATCAGGCTTTCTCTTCACGTCGCTCCGGAAGATATGGGAAAGGTCATCGGCAGACAGGGCAGGATCGCCAAGGCAATCCGGGCGGTAGTCAAGGCAGCTTCCACCAGGACCGGCGAGCATGTGGAAGTTGATATCGAGGACTGATGCTTGTTCTGCAGGTGCGCAAATACCGGCCTGGGGAACACTTTCTATTCCCGCGCGGATGCTGAAAAAGCAGCATGGGGAACAATATGACAAATCGATTTCAGATCGGTGTGGTGATTGGCACTCATGGCCTGAAGGGTGAGGTAAAGGTCTATCCCACGACGCAGGACCCGGAACGGTTCCGCCGCCTGGAGCACGTATTTCTGACCGACCGCACGGGGGAGCATGAACTCACCGTGGAGTCGGTCAAATTTGTCGGAGCGCTGGTTGCACTGAAGTTCAGCGGACTTGATTCGATTGAGCAGGTGCAGAACTTCCGGCATGCAGAGCTGTTTGTGGACAGAAAGGATGCAATTCCGCTGAAGGAAGGCGAGTATTACATTCCGGACCTCATCGGGCTGTCCGTTCTGGACGAGAAGGAACAGACAGTTGGCAAATTGACAGATGTCCTGAAAACGGCAGCTAATGATGTCTATGAGGTGACGAAGCCGGATGGAACGACTGTTCTGCTCCCGGCCATTCCGGAGTGTATTCTGGAAGTGAAGCCGGAGGAAGGTGTCATGCATGTATTCATGATGCCCGGGCTGTGATGGGCGGAGCGCTGGTTCTGCACAGAAGGAAGCGGGAATTTCATGCATTTTCATATTCTGACGCTGTTTCCGGAGATGGTTCTCCAGGGGCTTCACACCAGCATCCTGGCAAGAGCAATGGAACGGGGACTGATCAGCGCTGATGCGGTCAATATCCGGGATTATACCATGGACCGGAGGCATGGGCGCGTGGATGACTATACGTATGGCGGCGGCGCCGGCATGCTGATGCAGGCACAGCCGGTATATGACTGTATAGAGGCAGTTCAGAGCTCTCTGCAGAAGCGGGCGCGGGTTGTTTTTCTCACTCCGCAGGGGCGCGTATTCAATCAGAGCATCGCTGCCGAGCTTGCGCAGGAGGAGGAACTGATCCTCCTCTGCGGGCACTATGAGGGCATCGACGAGAGGGTGCTGGAGGAATCGGTAGACGACAGCATCTCAATCGGGGATTATGTGCTGACAGGCGGAGAACTCCCGGCGATGATTGTCGTCGATGCCGTTTCCAGGCTGATCCCGGGGGTACTCGGGAACGGAGCAAGTGCCGAGACGGATTCCTTTCAGGACGGACTGCTTGAGTATCCTCAGTATTCCCGCCCGGAGGTGTGGCATGGAAGGAAGGTCCCAGATATCCTGCTCTCCGGTGATCATGCGAAGGTAGATGCATGGCGCCACAGTAAGGCTCTTGACCGCACCAGAGAGCGGAGACCGGATCTATTTCAGGCCTATATGCAGAATCATCCGGAGGAAAAGGCTGCCGGGAAAAATTTACCAGATGGTTGTAATTGACTGGCTGGTATGATAAAGTAGAAAAGCTGTTTAAAAATCGAGATATTCCTCTGTCCGGCGGTTCCAAGGGAACTGCACGAGAGATGTGCACTGACGGCATCTCCGCAATCCAACGGATTAAGAATGTCCGGAATAAAGGAGAACATGATGAGCAATATTATTCGTGAGATTGAAGCGGCGGAGCTGAAAAAGGAAGTACCGCAGTTCCGTGTCGGAGATACGGTTCGCGTTCACAACCGTATCAAGGAAGGCAACCGGGAGAGAGTCCAGATGTTCGAGGGCACGGTCCTGAAGATTCAGGGCGGCGGTGCGAGAACAACTTTCACGGTCCGGAAGGAATCCAGCGGAATTGGCGTCGAGAAGACGTGGCCGCTTCACTCTCCCAATGTCGAGGCGGTGGATGTCATCCGCGAGGGCAAGGTCAGAAGAGCCAAGCTGAATTATCTCCGCCAGCGCAGCGGCAAGAAGGCCAAGGTCAAGGAAAAGATCCGCTGATCAGATGGAATGCAGAAAGAGCCGTCCTTACTTATCCTGGTAAGGGACGGCTCTTTCGTCACTTTGCATGTTTTCTGTCATGATAGGAATAGGACAGCGTTATGCGCCGCAGAAACAGAGGCCTCATTTTTTATGAGCGCAGAAAAAGAATCAACCGGGATCTGCTCCGGGAAATCGGATACTACCTTCTGACGACTGTGCTTGCCGTGTTCCTCGCGGCATGTGCAGTGTTCTTCTTTGGGTTCCGCATCACCGTGATCGGTCCCTCCATGGAGCCGACATTGTCCGGCGGCCAGTCGGTATTTGTCAACCGGATCAGCACCAGAATGGGGATCATTCACCGGGGAACCGTCATCGCTTTTTATCCGGGCGGAAATCATTCCGCGCATCCCTATATCAAACGTGTGGAAGGGCTGCCTGGCGATACAGTGGAGATCAGGGACGGCATCCTTCTCATCAATGGAGAGCCATCTGAGGACCGCGCCCGTTTTGATCTGATTGAAGATCCCGGGGAGGTCAGCTCGGCCATCACGCTGGGAGACCGCGAATATTTTGTCATCGGAGATAATCGGAACAACAGTGAGGACAGCCGCTCTGCGGGGATCGGCAATGTCACGCAGGATATGATGATTGGCGTGGTATGGCTCGGCCTGCCGGAGGGAAAGCAGGGCTTTTCTTTTGTCCACTGACATTTGTATGGAGAAAAACGCATGGAATACCAGTGGTATCCCGGTCATATGACCCGGGCCAGACGGATGATGGAGGAGAACTGTAAGCTCGTCGATCTTGTGATTGAGCTTGCGGATGCCCGTCTCCCTGCAAGCAGCCGGAATCCTGACATTGATCGCCTTTGTGCCGGAAAATCGCGCATACTGATTCTGAACAAGGCAGATCTGGCAGATCCGGAGAGAACAGAGTTTTACCGCAGGCAGGAGGAGCAGAGAGGCATCCCCGTTCTCTCCATGGATGCGAGGAAACGGGCAGGGGTTTCCGGCTTAAAGGCCTCTGTGATTGGCGCGTGCCAGAGCAAAATTGAGCGCGACAGGAAGCGCGGTATTCTGAACCGGCCTCTCCGGGCGATGATCGTCGGCATTCCGAATGTCGGCAAATCTACGCTGATCAATTCTCTTGTGGGCAAAACTTCCGCCAAAACGGGAAATAAACCGGGCGTCACCAGGGGAAAGCAGTGGATCACCCTGAACGGAAACGGCAGAGTGATTCAGCTGCTGGACACGCCGGGCATTCTCTGGCCAAAATTTGAGGATCCAAAGGTCGGAATCCGGCTCGCGCTCACAGGTGCGGTGAATGATGATATACTGGACCACGAGGAACTTGCCTGCTGGCTTCTTACTTATCTGCGGAGCCGGTATCCGGTTGTCATTTCGGAACGCTACGGCATTGCCGTGGAAGAGCAGAATGCCGCGGACCTGGCGGAGCAGGATCGGGCAGCGGAGATGCTTGCTGCAATTGGCAGGCGGCGCGGCATATTAAAAAAAGGCAGTGAGGTGGACATGGCGCGCACTGCATCGCTGCTGCTGGATGATTTCCGAAGCGGCAGACTTGGCAGGATTTCACTGGAATAGGAATCGCATATGGGAGAACATCAGAGGGCGAGGCAGCAGCTCCGCGGGTTTATTAATTTCATGCTTTATGTTGTGATGATCCTGTTCATCACATTTCTTCTGATCCGTTTTGTCGGACAGCGGACGGAAGTGGTGGGTTACTCCATGTATCCGACGCTGGACAATGGGGATCAGCTGATCGTGGAAAAGATCAGTTACCGTTTCACGGATCCGAAACGATTTGACATCATTGTTTTCCCCTATCGCTATGAGGATAAAACCTACTATGTAAAGCGCATCATCGGGCTTCCCGGAGAACGAATCCGGATCGATGATGCCGGAAATATTTACATCAACGGAGAAATTCTGGAGGAGCATTACGGCAGGGAAGTGATTCAGGACCCTGGCATTGCTTCGACGGAGATCACGCTAGGGGACGACGAATATTTTGTCATGGGCGACAACCGGAATGACAGCAAGGACAGCAGAGACCCGTCCGTGGGACCAATCCACCGGAAGGAGCTGATAGGCAGGGTGTGGCTGCGGCTCTATCCGTTCTCCAGGTTCGGACTGATGAAGGGCAAATAGTATGGCAGAATCGATCCAGAGTATCCGCAGAAGATATGAGGCAGCATCGGAGGATATGCTGCCTTCTTTTATTGAAGCCTGGGAGTCGGATCCGCGCGCCGGGGTCAGGGCAATGGTGGCCGGTGCCAGAAAAAGGCTGTCTGCGATTGCGGCGGAGCATGAAAGAATCCGGGAACTCCGTGATTTTGAACGGGAGGCGGCGGGAGATTATCTGACTGGAGGATATCTCTGCGGAATCGATGAGGCGGGACGCGGGCCTCTCGCCGGGCCGGTAGCGGCCGGTGCCGTCATTCTCCCTCCGGAGGAAGAGATCTGCGGCATCAATGATTCCAAGAAGCTGACTCCGGCAAAGCGTGAGAAATTGTACGAGGAGATTACATCGAAAGCCATTTCCTGGGCAGTTGGACTGGTCAGTCCGGCCAGAATTGATGAGATCAATATTCTTCAGGCAACCTATGAGGCGATGCGGCGGGCGGAGAGCGAGCTTCTGCCGCAGCCGGAGGTACTGATCGTGGACGCGGTGCGCATACCGGGGCTTCATCTGCCGCAGGTGCCGGTGATCAGGGGAGATGCAAAATGTCTGTCGGTTGGGGCGGCCAGTATCCTTGCGAAGGTGACCAGGGACCGCATCATGGAGGAGTACGACAGGCTGTATCCGGAATATGGATTTGCGGAGAATAAAGGCTATGGCAGTGCTGCTCATATTGCGGCACTGAGGAAATACGGGCCGTGCCCGATCCATCGCCGGTCATTTATCGGCCATTTCATTGATCCGGAAACACCGGTCTGCAAAAGCTCCACAAGAAGCGTGGGAACCATGCGGGAAAACGAAGCAGCAGAATATCTGACAGCGCGCGGAGTCCGCATTCTGGCTCATTCCTATCGCGGGAGAA
>ONQW01000189.1 GCA_900320025.1 uncultured Lachnospiraceae bacterium | reverse complement strand
TATATACCAGGGCATTTCTGTATGCAGGATATCTGCTCCTTTACCAGTTCTTCGATCATCCGGCGCGGATAGCGGTTTCGGATCAGTGTGAGAGTAATCTCGTCTGACGGAATACTGTTGACTGCGGGTGACATCGATTTAAACAGGCAGCCGTAGCCGATCACTTTGTACAGCGTGTCGATTGTCATTGCATCATCCGGAGACTTGTATTCGATCAGATTATTTCTGGCGAATAACCTGCCGACCGGATCTTGCAGCTCACCAGTCCCATCCTTTCGGACAATCAGGAGATCCACAGCCAGCGGTTTTCTGCTCAGGTTGTGTTCCGTTTCGAAATGAAGCTGTGCTCTGTCCTCCCGGAAATTCAGCTCCATCGCGGAGCAGAACGCCGGGTGCCACTGGGTCCGTACTTCATGATTCATTCCGTCCTCCTTAAGTATATTCGTGTGTGAGTGAGGGTGCAATTTGAATTAATGCTGAGTGATTTTCCGGAAGAATATGAGATTGAATAATAGAATTTGAGATGGAATTTCCAGATCAATCGATGCAAAGAGGTTGCATCGGATGGCTTGAAGTTATACCTTGGGAAGAGAAATGTCAACGGCATTTTTGTCCCTGACAAGTTTAGCGTGTTTGGGACAAAAATTGTCCCAAACACGCTAAACTTGTCAGGGACAATTCTGGGAATCAGTGGAGTGTATTTATGAAGGGGATCAATCTGTTCCGGTTCATTTATTACAATTATTTCTCGCGGCATGTGGTCCGGAAAGGGAAGGGGCGGCTGCTGCCGTATTACGGCGCAGCGATTAATTTGAACGGCACCGGACGTGTCATCCTTGGGGATGGGGATCTGCTGGTGAACTGTTACCGTGAGAAGGGGTCGCGATTGCAGACGGTTCTGCGGGTGGATGACGGCGGCACGCTGGAAATTGCTGGTTCGACGTTTCTCATGAGTGGCTCTTTTCTGCGTGTCTTCAAAGGCGCGAAGATCAAGATGGGAGAGGCATGGGTCAATTCCGGCACAACGATCATGGCGGCGAAGGAAATCACAATGGATAACGGTGTGTTGATCGCCCGTAATGTCATGATCTATGATTCTGATCACCATCAGATTCTGGACGAGAACGGGAACGAGGCGAATCCGTCAAAACCGGTACATATTGGAAAGCATGTCTGGATTGGGCTTGGATCGACCATACTACGGGGGAGCCGCATCGGCGATGGCGCAGTTATTGCGGCAAATTCCCTGGTTGGCGGCAAAATCAAAGCCGGTACATTGGCGCAGGGCAATCCGGCGCGCTCGTACTGGCCAGTTACCTGGGATGAAAAGAGGAGCACCTGAACAGCAGCTCTTCATTTCAGTAGAGAAAGTATTCACAAAGGTCCACAGCAGCGATGATGTCACAGAAAAGTATGATAACCAGCGCGAAATCTGCAGCTGTGAAATCACGGATGGCGCTATCAGTTCTATGAGGCAAGCTGAGGAGCTCCTCTCTTTCGGAAATGAACCATATCACCCCAAGAGGAAGCAGCGGCTGAAAATATCTTGCCTGAATCCCTTCAACACGGAAAAAGCCGACTTCCGTCCAGTTCGCATACATCCCGGCATTGATGAGCAGGATGCCGGTGAGAACAGGAAGCAGCAGGATATAGCGTTCCCGTCGGGTGAATGCCGGGTACTCCATACAACCGGGATGTCTGTATCGGTTGCACAGCTGCCCCCTTGCCGCGATCAGAACGAGAATCAGAAGGAGCGGGAGCCAGGAGAGAGCAGAAATTCTGATATTCAGCCATCCCATGCTGTTGCCGATGAGTTCTGAGGACCATTCATCAAAATATTCGCTCAGGGTACGCAGGAGAATCCATCCAAACTGAATGGGGTCGTGCAGAACAAACTTAACCTGTGCGGGGGTGTCCACACCCAGGTAGGTTTCTCCGGAAAGACCCGATACAGCTTCCCCCCACAGTACAAGCGCGGAGGCAGGAAGAAAAACTGCTGATACGAGACGGACCCAGGAAGCGAAAGAAGAGACACCAAACCGGTAATTCGGTGATGCGGCAGATGGATTTCCGGTTATACCGGTAGCTGGAATGCCGGAAGAGGAAGAACCGGGAGCGGCAGAAGCGCCGCCGGCAACGCGTTTGTTCCTTCTGGCGCCGAACAGGTCGGACAGTTTCAGCCCCGGCAGCAGGAGTACTAATAGAACAACAACCACATAAACGAATTTTTCCAGTGCGATCGCAATGCCAAGAAATGAGAGCGCCGCAATGCCGGTCCATGGAACAGGCCACTGCTTTGACCGTTCACGAAGATGGAACAGAAGTGCGAGATAGAGAAAGACCGTGGCAGTTGTTCCTCCATCCACGGATACAGAAACCATTTCCTGAAGGGTCATCGGGAACATCATAATGAGAAAGAATAATTCCTGACCGAAGGGAAGCAGCCACAGTGCCAGTGCGCAGAGCAGAAAATTGCACAGAAAATTTCCGATCCGGGCGGCGAGAAAGAGTGAGGAGGGACTGTCCGAGAAAATCCTCGCTGCTCGGATGCCGACAGCCTGCGGCAGATAACCGACCGGAGAATATTGCGCTGTGTTCGAGAAATCAAAGCTGGAAGTATCGTTCCAGTCGATTACTGCAGAGGCATCCTCATATCGTGCGAGTGCGGAGGGCAGAACATCTCCCACAGAGTTTTCTGCGAGCTGTTTTGGAATGAATCCACCACAGGAAATTTCGTATGCGCGATAGAAATGTAACTGCTCATCCGGTACTTCGCCGAGAGGAATAATGAAAAGGAAGGACAGACCGGCGGTGAACAGCATGATGAGCATGGAAAGAAACATTTCTCTGTCATGAGATATGGGCAGCCGAATCCTGCCGGCAGAGAATACAAGCAGCAGAATACTCTCCAAGGTCAGCAGGAAAATCAGGAACAAAGCCGTCTTCGTCCCTCTGGAAGATTCGAGAATGTGATCTGACACATATTGAGAGGC
>ONQW01000001.1:83803-87020 GCA_900320025.1 uncultured Lachnospiraceae bacterium | reverse complement strand
TCTCCACCCATGGCGCGCAGCACGGTGAGTATTCCGGCGCGCGTCGGATTGATTCCTACATTTCTCAGGAGTATGGATGAGCCCGGGACAATCAGCCCTGCCACGAGGAAATACGCGGCGGATGAGATGTCGCCGGGTATTTCAATTATTCCGGGAGAGGTCAGTTTCTCTGCCGCAGTGATTTCCGTGCGGTAGGAGACCGTTTTGTCAGAGGAACATAGCTTTTCCGTTTTGACCCTGGCACCCATGGCAGAGAGCATTCTCTCCGTATGATCGCGGGAGAGGGCAGGCTCTTTCACGGCCGTCACTCCGTCCGCGTAGAGACCGGCGCAGAGAATGCAGGATTTGACCTGGGCAGAGGCCACAGGAGAGGTCCATTCCACGCCGTGAAGGGGCGAGCCTGCGATGTGGAGTGGCGCGCAGCCATTATCGTTCACGCTGACGATATCGGCACCCATGGCAGTGAGCGGCTCGATGATCCTTCGCATGGGTCGCCGATTGATGGAAGCATCCCCGGATAGAAGAGAAGGGAAGGACTGTCCGGCAAGAATTCCGCTCAGGATACGCGTTGTCGTCCCGCTGTTTCCGGTGTCGAGAACAGCTGTCTCACCGTTCTCCGGCCTCAGGCCATGCATTCCGCGCCCGTGCACGGTGACCTCCGTGGCGTTTTCCGAGAGCTCGATGGGCACGCCGAGCCGTTCAAAGCACTGGATGGTGGAGAGACAGTCTGCGCCGTTCAGAAAACCGGTGATGTGTGTGTCCCCCTCCGCCAGTGCGCTGAACATCACCGCGCGGTGAGATATGGATTTGTCGCCCGGCATTGTGAGTTCCCCGCGAAGCGCCGCATCAGATACTCCTGTCATCATGGTCCTTCCTTTCTGCTATCCCTCAGTTTTCCATCTGAATTTAGCCGGTTATTCCCGCACATCGAATCCATGTGCGGACAGGAGCTCCGCGGCCTCCCGCATCCGCTTCGCCGTATTCAGCTCAAGGCGCATCACACCGCTCGCGTATTCGCGGTTGTGGACGATGCCGATATTTTTGATGTTGATATCTTCCTTTGCCAGCAGATCCACAATCTCTGCAATCACACCAGGACGGTCAGGAATGTCGATATGGATTGCAAAACTGGGCAAAATCGGGCCGCTCTGCTCACTGTTCATGCTGTCCCTGTATCGGCGTGCGGAATCGAACAGCTGATAGATCGCATCCTCATCGCCCTCCGCGATGATATTCCGATTGTGCGCCAGATCCGCCAGGTAGTGATCGAGAAGCCGGACAATGTTGCTGCGGTTGGCAAGGCAGATCTGCTGCCACATGACCGGGGAGGAGGAGGAGATTCTGGTGATGTCGCGAAAGCCTCCGGCCGCGATGGTCTTCATGATTTCATCCTTTGTGTCACACTCCCGGACCAGATTGACGAGTGTTGCGGAGATGACATGAGGAACATGGCTGACTGCACCGGTGGCATAATCATGCAGCTCGGTGGACAGCACAAGCGGAATGGCCCGCATATCCCGGACCAGCTGCCGGAGTGCAGCAACTTCATGATCGGGGACCTCCGGTTCGGGCGCGAGAATGTAGTACGCATTTTCCAGCAGATCCGCGCGGGAATTGCGGTACTTGGTCCGCTCACTGCCGGCCATCGGATGGCCGCCGATGAAATGGGCGCAGAGTCCCTCCCGCACGACCGCATCGTGAATACTGGATTTGACAGAACCGATATCAGTGAGAATTGCATCCGAAGCCATATGCGCCGCGACGAGCGGGAGATTGTCGGCGTTGCTGCCGACGGGTGCACAGAGAAAAATCCAGTGACAGTCCCGGAACGAGTCGTCGATGGATGAGACGGCGCTGTCGACAACACCGTCAGCCACCGCCTCGTCGAGAGAGGTCCGGCTGGGGTTATATGCAGTGATTCTGGCATCCGGATGCACTTTCCGGATGGCCTTTGCTATGGAGCCTCCGATGAGGCCGAGACCGATGAATCCAAATGTATATTCCGGGGCAGACATATCCATCCCTCCTGATCGCTGCTATAGTCTTTCGAGAATTGTTTCCGCCTGTTCCGGCGCATTCCTGCTGGAAACGGCTCAGTAAATGAAGCCGATACTCTTGCAGGCGGCATCTTTCAGATTCTATCACGTTAAAGTATTAAATTCAAAGACAGGCTGTCACATCATCCTGAATTATCCTGAATGTACAGGTGTCACATTGTCCTGAGTGATAAGACTGTCACTTCGTCTGGGTTATCAGGCGGTCACATGGTGTGGAATTTGGATGGCGTGCCTTACAGAAGCAGCCTTTGATACTGTTCACGAACCAGGTGCGAATGAAGGCCCGCATGTTGTCTGTTTCCACTGCGGAATCCGGGATATATTTGAAATTGTATCGTCAATATGCATCATTTTATCTTGTACTTGCCCGTGTGCTTTAGTAAAATATACGTATAAGCGTTTTCGCCGGATGGAAAATGAGAACGGCGGCGCGGAACGAAATTACTGGAGGACAACAACATGAAGGTTTACACCACAGACAAGATCAGAAACGTTGTCCTGCTCGGCCACGGCAGTGCAGGAAAATCCACTCTCGCCGAAGCAATGTGTTATCTGGCGGGTGTCACATCCAGAATGGGGAAGATCGCAGACGGCAACACCGTCTCGGATTTTGACAAGCTGGAACAGAAGAGGGGAATTTCCATCAATACATCTGTCCTTCCGCTCGAGTGGAATGAATACAAAATCAATATTCTCGACACTCCCGGATATTTTGACTTCATCGGGGAGGTGGAGCAGGCCCTGAGTGTGGCGGACGCCGCCGTGATCGTGATCTCCGGGAAGGACGGCGTGCAGGTAGGAACAGAGAAGGCCTGGGATCTGTGCGAGAAATTCAATATCCCCAGAATGTTCTGGGTCACGGATATGGATATCGACGACGTGTCCTATCATCAGGTGGTCGAGAATCTGATCGCAGACTATGGCAAGAAAATCGCGCCGTTCAATCTGCCGATCCGGGAGAACGGCAAGTTTGTCGGATATGTCAATGTCATCCAGGAGAAGGGCTTCCGCTATGAAGGAAAGGAAGCAAATGAATGCCCTGTACCGGACTATCTGAAGGATTATCTCACGGAGTACCGCGATTCTCTGATGGAGGCGGTCGCCGAGACATCGGAGGAATTCATGGACCGTTACTTCTCCGGCGAGACGTTTTCGGAGGC
>ONQW01000001.1:0-83798 GCA_900320025.1 uncultured Lachnospiraceae bacterium | reverse complement strand
GGATGCGGATCCGGTATCGAATGCAAGGGTGTTTACACACTGCTCGACGACATCGTGAAGTACATGCCGAGCGCCGATACCAGACAGATGTCCGGCATCAACATGAAGACCAACGAGATCTTCCATGCCGACTTTGATTTTGCCAAGCCAAAGAGTGCCTTTATCTTCAAAACAATCGTCGATCCGTTTATCGGCCGGTACAGTCTGATCAAAGTCCGCTCCGGCGTGTTCAAGACGGATGATCTGGTGTATGATTCCCGCACACAGGAAGAGGCAAAGATCGGCAAAATCTATATTCTCCGCGGCAATAAGGCCGAGGAGGTTCCGGAGCTGCACGCGGGCGATCTGGGCGCGCTTGCCAAGTTCGGGAACGCACAGACCGGTGACACGCTGAGCACCAGAGCAAATCCGATTCAGTACGCGCCGATGGACATCTCGAAGCCCTATACCTATCTGCGCTACCGCGCAGCGAAAAAGGATGAGGTGGACAAGGTGCAGCAGGCACTGGCCAAGATCATGGCAGAGGATCCCACGTTCCGTGCTGTCAACGACGCGGAGAATCACCAGACTCTGCTCTATGGCATGGGCGACCTGCAGCTTGACATTGTGCGGGAACGTCTCAAGGATGAATATAAAGTAGAGATTGAGACAGAGAAGCCGAAGGTGGCGTTCCGGGAGACCATCCGCAAGACGTCGGACGTCGAATACAAGTACAAGAAGCAGACAGGAGGCCACGGGCAGTACGGCCATGTCAAGATGCGGTTCAGCCCGTCCGGCAACATGGATGAACCCTATGAATTCGCCGAGGAGGTGGTCGGCGGCTCCGTGCCAAAGAATTACTTCCCGGCTGTGGAGAAGGGGATCGCGGAATCCTGCGAGCGTGGTCCGCTCGCGGCCTATCCGGTGGTCGGCGTCAGAGCTGTTCTCTATGATGGCTCCTATCATCCGGTGGATTCCTCGGAAATGGCATTCAAGACAGCTGCCAGACAGGCATTCAAGAAGGGCTTCATGGAGGCGGGGCCGGTCCTGATGGAGCCGATTGTCTCCCTGCATGTCACCGTTCCGGACACCTACACAGGCGATGTCATGGGCGACCTCAACAAGAGGCGGGGACGCGTCCTTGGCATGACACCGAAGGCTGGCGGAAAACAGATCATCGATGCGGATGTGCCGATGATGGAGCTCTTCGATTACTGCACGGTTCTGCGTTCCATGACCGGCGGACGCGGAGAGTATTCCTACGAGTTTGCAAGATATGAACAGGCTCCTGCGGATGTGCAGAGCGCAGAGGTGGCTGCGAGAGCGCAGAAGGCGGCGGAAGGCTTTGCGGAGGGATGAGTTTCCCTGTGTCGGTTTCCAGTGTCAGCTCTATGTGTAGGCAAAACAGCTGAACAAGCGCAGACATGAATTGTCAGTATAAAATAACATGAGCTGTCAGTATAAAAACAGGAATATGTAAAGGAAATGTATAAATAGAAACAAAGACCGACTGTATGCCTGAGCAGCAGGGGAGAGGCGCGGGAGCGTCTTCTCCCCTCTTGCTTTCTTCCGGAACCGCCGCTACAATGAAAAACTGTATATGCAGTAAACGGAGGTGCGAGCATCATGGCAAAGCCATACAATCATGCGGAAGTGGAGAAGAAGTGGCAGAAGCGCTGGGAAGAGGCGGGCGCATTCCAGGCCATCGATTTTGATAAAAAGCCGAAGTGGTACGGCCTCGTAGAATTCCCGTATCCGTCCGGAGCAGGCATGCATGTGGGACATATCAAGGCTTATTCCAGTATCGAGGTTCTGGCGAGAAAGCGCCGCATGCAGGGCTACAATGTTTTATTCCCAATCGGATTTGATTCGTTTGGCCTGCCTGCAGAGAATTATGCCATCAAGACCAATACGCATCCGCATATCATCACGGAGAAGAATATCGAGCATTTCTCCCAGCAGCTGAAGGACGTCGGATTCTCCTTCGACTGGTCAAGAGAGTTCGCTACCTCCAGACCGGATTACTATAAGTGGACGCAGTGGATCTTTCTCAAGCTGTTTGAGCACGGGCTCGTGTTCCGCTCGAAGACGCTGGTCAATTACTGCCCGCACTGCAAGGTAGTCCTGTCCAACGAGGATTCTCAGGGCGGTAAGTGTGACATCTGCCACAGCGATGTCGTCCAGATGCCGAAGGATGTATGGTTCCTCCGGATCACAGATTATGCAGACAAGCTGCTCGAGGGACTGGATCATGTGGACTATCCGGATTCCATCAAGCAACAGGAGATCTCCTGGATCGGCCGCTCCGAGGGCACCTTTGTCAACTTCCAGGTCGCGGACGGACAGGGCAGACCGATTCCGGACGAGACGCTCGAAATCTATACCACCCGCTGTGATACGCTGTACGGCGTGACCTTTATGGTCGTGGCGCCAGAGCATCCAATCCTTGACAAGTACCGGAAAAACATCACGAACTGGGACGCTGTGGAAGCTTATCGCGCGGAATCAGCGAAGAAGACGGAGTTTGAGAGGACGCAGCTTGTCAAGGACAAAACCGGCGTGCGCATCGACGGTCTCTGCGCCGTCAACCCCATCACGGGCAAAGAAATTCCGATCTTTATCTCGGATTATGTCATGATGGGATACGGCACCGGCGCGATTATGGCTGTGCCGGCACATGATCAGAGAGACTATGATTTTGCCAAAAAGTTCGGCATCGAAATTGTACAGGTCATCAAGGGCGGCGACATCTCAAAGGAGGCCTATACCGGAGACGGA
Organism: uncultured Lachnospiraceae bacterium; assembly: GCA_900320025.1. Lineage (GTDB taxonomy): Bacteria > Bacillota > Clostridia > Lachnospirales > Lachnospiraceae > CAG-791. Next base: position 81,041 of record ONQW01000001.1, on the reverse strand, counting down.
GAAATGATCAACTCCGGATTTCTCGACGGACTGACCAACAAGAAGGACTCCATCGAGAAGATGCGGGAATATCTGACAGAGAAGGGCATCGGTCACAAGGGCGTGCAGTACCGCATGAAGGACTGGGCGTTCAACCGTCAGAGATACTGGGGCGAGCCGATCCCGCTCATTCACTGTCCGAAGTGCGGCACCGTCGCGGTGCCGGAGGATGAGCTGCCGCTCCGCCTGCCGGACGTGGAGAATTTTGAACCCGGACAGGATGGAAAGAGTCCTCTCGCGCGGATTCCTTCCTTTGTCAACTGCACTTGCCCTAAGTGCGGCGGACCTGCGCAGCGGGAAACAGATACGATGCCGCAGTGGGCAGGTTCTTCCTGGTATTATCTGCGGTTCTGCGATCCGCACAATGACAAGGCATTTGCGGACAGGAAGAAGCTGGAATACTGGATGCCTGTGGATCATTACAACGGCGGAATGGAGCACGTCACCCGCCATCTGCTTTATTCAAGATTCTGGCATCATTTTCTCTATGACATCGGCGAGGTGAACACTCCTGAGCCTTATGCAAAACGCACCTATCAGGGAATGATTCTCGGTGCGGACGGCGAGAAAATGAGCAAGTCCAAGGGCAATGTGGTCGATCCGGAGGATATTGTCAGGCAGTATGGCGCGGACACCCTGCGCACCTATGTGCTTTTCATGGGAGATTACGGCAGCGCGGCTCCCTGGAGCGAAGAGTCGCTGAAGGGATGCAAGCGTTTCCTCGACCGCGTATACGGACTCACGGATCTCTGCACAGCCGCGGAGGAAAATCCGCAGCTCGATGTGGAAGTGCAGAAGACGATCCGAAAGGTGTCCGAGGATATTGAGAGCATGAAGTTCAACACCGCAATCGCGGCGCTGATGACGCTGATCAATTCCTTTACAAAGGCGGGCAGTATCACACGGTATGACCTGACTGTATTCCTCAAGCTTCTCAGCCCGTTCGCGCCCCACATCACAGAGGAGATGTGGGAGGAGATCGGAGGAAACCCCGACGGAAAGACCTTCCTCACTCTGTCCGCGTGGCCGGAATATGATGAGAGCAAGACAAAGGATGCCGTGATCAAAATCGGTGTGCAGGTAAACGGCAAGGTACGCGGCACAATCGAGATAGCGCCTGACTGCAGCAGAGAAGAAGCACTCGCTGCAGCGAGGAAGGAGAGCAACGTGGCAAGATTCCTTGACGGCGCGGCTGTCGTGAAGGAAATCTATGTTCCCGGAAAGATCCTGAATATTGTGGTAAAAAAATAATGTACTTATCATGATTCAGCATCCATGGCGTAAGTGCCCGGGACACGATACGGCCCGGGCACACCGAATCACCTGATGAAGTTGACAGATGTGTACGCACCATGCTCAGATTGATCATCAGATTCGGGGTGCTGACCAATCCATTTTATGAATCTGCCCTGAAGATTGCCGGTTATGCGGCAATCTTCAGGGCTTTTTTATAGAGGGGACAAGTCAGAAGCCTGGATGAAGGGATGCTTGCCGATCATGGTAAATTTCAAGGCTTTTTGTTGACTTTAAGGATACCCGTGTATACAATGATACAAGTATCAAACTCCAGATGGAAACCATACGATTCTGACTAGACAGGAGGCGTCTTCCATGATGAATGATCCGGACAGCTTCAAGGGGTTCGAAAATCGCCCGGTGGCGATGAACAGCAATAACAACCTCCTGTCTATTGAGGAGCATATGTACATTCTGGACGACGTGAAGAAACCGAACGTCTTCCACAATATGTTCCCGTATAAGGAAATTCCGAAGATTCCGTTCAACGACAGAATTGTTCCGCACAATATGCCGAAGGACATCTGGATCACGGACACTACGTTCCGGGACGGTCAGCAGTCGCGGGCGCCCTATACGACAGAGCAGATTGTCCATATCTACGATGAGCTTCACCGCCTGGGCGGGCCGAACGGCATGATCCGCGCCTCCGAATTTTTCCTCTACAGCAAAAAAGACCGGGATGCCGTCTGTCAGTGTCTGGAGCGTGGTTATCAGTATCCGGAGGTGACCAGCTGGATTCGCGCAAAGGAAGAAGATTATCAGCTGGTGAAGGAGCTGGGCCTCAAGGAGACCGGAATTCTGGTTTCGTGCTCCGATTATCACATTTTCATGAAGCTGAAAATGACCAGAAGGCAGGCGATGGATCATTATCTCACCATTGTGCGGGAGTGTCTCGAGGAAGGCATCAGCCCGCGCTGTCATCTGGAGGATATCACGCGGGCCGATATATACGGATATGTCGTACCTTTCTGCCTGGAGCTGATGAAGCTGCAGGAGGAATATGGCATTCCGATCAAAGTGAGAGCCTGCGATACGCTCGGACTCGGCGTCAATTATCCCGGCGCCGTCATTCCCCGCTCTGTTCCGGGAATAATTTATGCTCTGCACACCCACGCAGGAGTTCCGAACGAGCAGATTGAGTGGCACGGACACAATGACTTCTACAAGGCTGTCGTCAATGCTTCGACCGCCTGGCTGTATGGCAGCTGCGGCGTCAACTGCTCCCTGTTCGGCATCGGAGAGAGAACAGGGAATACACCTCTTGAGGCGATGGTATTTGAGTATGCGCAGTTTAAGGGCGGCCTGAACGGCATGGACACCACCGTGATCACAGATCTTGCCGAATATTATCAGAAAGAAATCGGATATCAGATACCGCCGATGACCCCGTTCGTCGGCAGAAACTTCAACGTCACCAGGGCTGGCATTCACGCGGACGGGCTGCTCAAGAATGAGGAAATCTACAACATCTTCGATACAGCAAAATTTCTGAAGAGGCCGCCGGTTGCGGCGGTTTCGAATACATCCGGTCTTGCCGGCATCGCGCTCTGGATCAATGCCCACTATGGACTGATCGGAGAACATGCGCTCGATAAACGGGATCCGCTTGTCGGACAGATCAAGACCCGGGTGGATCGGGAGTATGCAGACGGCCGGGTAACTGTCATGACCGATGAGGAAATGACAGAAATGACAGAAGAAGAATGCAGGACTCTCGGCATCCCGCTCCCACAACCCGGAGGGACGGCTTCCACCTGACTGTGCGGCGTAAGTATTGACAGCACAGCAGGGAAAATTGAGCAGCCCGCGGCAGAAGGCGCGGCAGAGGGAGGCAGCGATGGATTTTGACGTCAAAAGGGAAGTATCGGATAAGTATTCACTCAGAGGGCGCGTCTTCAGTAAGCTGAGAGAGGACATTCTCAATGGCAAATACAAGGAGCATGAGGAGCTGAAGGAGGTCGCAATCGGAGAGGAGATGGGCGTCTCCCGCACGCCGGTCAGAGAGGCTTTCCGGCAGCTTGAGCTGGAGGGACTCATTCAGATCATCCCGAACCGCGGGGCATATGTCACCGGGATCAGTTCCAAGGACGTGCGGGATATCTATATGATTCGTTCCAGACTGGAGGGACTGTGTGCGCGCTGGGCAACAGATCACATCACAAAGGAACAGATGGAGGAGATGGAGGAGAACGTCTATCTGGCGGAGTACCATGCGGCGCGCGGCCATCTGGAGCAGATCACGGAACTTGACAACCGGTTCCATGAAATTCTGTATGCTGCCTGTGATTCCAAAATGCTGGAGCATCTTCTCATTGATTATCATCAATATGTACAGCGCGTCCGGCAGAAGACGCTGTCCACCAGAGACCGGGCCACAGCATCCAACAAGGAACATCGCGGCATCATGGAAGCTATCAAGGCAGGGGATGCCGCACTGGCTGAAAAGCTGGCGCACGAGCACATGCTGAATGCCTATGAGAATATGGTCAAAAATGGGCTGATCGACAATGAGGACGGCGCAGCAGATGCGCCAGACCATAATGATGGAGCAAAACCGGAGGAAAAAGGGAAGAAAGCCTGATTGTGACGCCGCGGAGGGTGCGGCAGAGGGAGACGTATGAATCAGATTGCCATGAAAACGCCGCTAGTTGAGATGGATGGGGATGAGATGACAAGAGTCATCTGGAAGATGATAAAGAAGGACCTGCTTCTTCCCTATATCGATCTCAAAACCGAGTATTATGATCTCGGCCTGGTTCACCGCGATGAGACGGATGATCAGGTCACGCTGGAGGCGGCGGAGGCGACAAAAAGGCTCGGTGTTGCAGTAAAGTGCGCGACAATCACACCGAATGACGCACGCATGAAAGAATACGGCCTTCGGAGGATGTACAAGAGTCCAAATGGAACCATCCGGGCTGTTCTGGACGGGACTGTATTCCGGGCACCGATTCTGGTGCGTGGAATTGAACCCTATGTTAAAAATTGGAAAAAACCGATCACAATGGCACGCCATGCCTATGGGGATGTGTACCGCGATGTGGAATACCGTGTTCCAGCAGCAGGGAAGGCGGAGCTGGTTTTCACCGGTGAGGATGGAACCACGTCGCGGCAGACCGTTTATCAGTTTGAGGGTCCCGGTGTCATTCTGGGAATGCATAACCGTGATGACAGCATAGAGAGTTTTGCCAGGAGCTGTTTCCAGTACGCGCTTTCTGTCAGGGAAGACCTGTGGTTTTCCACCAAGGACACCATTTCAAAGGTTTATGACGGACGGTTCCGCGATGTCTTTCAGTATCTGTACGACACAGAATACAAAGAGAAGATGGATGTCATCGGAACGACCTACTTCTATACGCTGATTGATGATGCTGTGGCCCGTGTCATCCGCTCTGAAGGCGGTTTTGTCTGGGCGCTGAAGAATTATGACGGGGACGTGATGAGCGATATGATGGCCACGGCATTCGGTTCCCTTGCGATGATGACCTCGACTCTGGTATCCCCGGACGGAGTTTATGAGTATGAGGCTGCCCATGGTACAGTGCAGCGCCATTATTATAAATATCAGAAGGGAGAACCAACCAGTACCAATTCTGTGGCGACGATCTTTGCCTGGACCGGCGCGCTCAGGAAGCGCGGAGAATTGGACGGGCTCACGGATCTGGTGCATTTCGCGGATGCGCTGGAGAGAGCGGTCATTCACACCATTGAGTCCGGCAGAATGACCGGGGATCTTGCCCTGATCTCAAGACTCCCGCATGTGGAGAAGCTGGACACGGAGGCATTCATTCTTGCAGTCCGAAATTCCCTCGATACAGAGCTGGCGCGCGGCTGATATCGAAACTATGGCCTGCCTGCAGGGGCAGGACCCCTGGCGGCCGCTCATCATCAAGTGCGGAGCACGAGACAATGAGAGGCTGTCCCGGGGAGCGTGGATTACATCTGTCGGCCCGATGGCTGACAAGAATATTCATACGCTGTCAGCCGTGGAGAGCGTCTCCCACTGATCATACAGCGCTGCGAGCGATTCGTCGTTCGCAGCCTTTTCTTTTGTCAGCGTGTTCAGCTTTCCAAGATCCGTGCAGTTTTCCGGGAGCGCCATTTCCTGTTCGATGGCTGCATTTTTCTCCTCGAGCGCGCTGATTTTGTCCTCGCATTTCTTCAGATCGTTTTCCCGTTTGCGCTGTCTCGCCTGTTCCTCTTTTCTCGCCTTCCAGTCCTTCGAACCAGATGTGGTTTCTTCCGACATCATATTGTCAGCGGGAGAGGAAACGGAAGCGCTGTCCTGCCGTCCCGCGGCTGACACGCCCGCACCGGCAAGAAGCGTATCCTCAATCTGTCCCGATTTCTCCAGATAATGATCATAACAGCCGAAATAACAGGCAGGCGCCGGCTGGTCCGTATAGCCGGGATAGTCCAGAATCACCTCATGCGTCAGGGAGAGAATGCGGGATGCCGTGTGATTGATGAAATACCGGTCATGCGAGACGCACAGCACCGTACCCTCATAGGAATTCAGCGCATTTTCCAGTACTTCCTTCGAAACAATATCAAGGTGATTTGTCGGCTCGTCCAGAATGAGAAAATTTGCCTCCGAGAGCATCAGCTTTGCAAGGGAGACGCGTCCCTTCTCCCCACCGGAAAGAGAGCGGATCTGTTTGAACACATCCTCCCCGGTGAAGAGGAACGAGGCGAGAAGATTGCGGATTTCTGTGTTATTCATATCCGGGTGGGCATCCGCAATTTCCTCGAACACGGTATTGTCGTCATGCAGGACATGGTGCTCCTGGTCATAGTATCCGATGTGAACGTTGACGCCGGTCCGAATCAGTCCCTCATCCGGTGTGAGAATTCCATTCAGAATTTTGAGCATCGTGGTCTTTCCGGTTCCGTTGTCGCCGATGAGCGCCACATGCTCTCCTCTGTGAATGTCAAAGCTGATGCCGGAGAACAGATGATTGCTGCCGAATGACATGGCAAGATTTTCCACATGAAGAACGTCCCGGCCGCTGGTAATGCAGGGCTTCAGGGAAAGCCGCATTTCCTCGCCAGGGCCCGCCGGTTTCTCGACTATGGTCATTTTCTGGAGCATTTTCTCGCGGGACTCCGCGCGGCGGATGGACTTCTCCCGGTTAAAACGGCGGAGCTTCTCGATGACCTCCTCCTGGTGCCGGATCTCAGCCTGATTGTTCAGGTAAGCATGCATCTGACTGTCACGGAGTTTCTTTTTCGCAGCTGCATATGCTGTGTAATTTCCCGGAAAGACGGTACACCGGGTGTTCTCCAGCTCGATGACCTTCGATACGATCCGGTCGAGAAAATACCGGTCGTGCGAGACAACAAGGACCGATCCCTTGTAGGAAAGCAGGAAACTCTCAAGCCAGCCGGTGCTGGCAATATCCAGGTGGTTTGTGGGCTCATCCAGTATGATGAGATCCGGCCGTTCGAGCAGCAGCTTTCCCAGTGCAACGCGGGTCTTCTGCCCGCCGGAGAGCGTGGATATCTGCTGATCTGCCTCTTCACCGCTGAATCCGAGCCCTGTGAGCACGCCGTTGACCTCACCGCGGTAACCATATCCGCCCAGGTTGCGAAAACGGTCCTGGAGCAGATTGTATTTTTCCATAAGGGAATCAAGAGCTTCTCCCTTTGCCAGAGCCATCTGCTGTTCATAATCGGAAAGCTGCTGCTCCATCGCAATGAGAGGTGCCTTCACAGAGAGAAGTTCCGCGCGGATGGTATTTCCGGAGGAAACATTCTGCTTCTGGGCCAGATAGCCGATCGTGAGATCCCTTGAACGCGTGACTGTTCCGGAGTCTGGCTCCAATTCTCCGAGAATGATCCGAAGAAGCGTCGTCTTGCCGGCACCGTTTGCACCGACAATCGCTGCTTTTTCGCCTTTTTCCAGATGGAAGGTGATATCTGTCAGCACAGGCTTTTCCAGAAATGCCTTGCTGATGTGACTGAGCGCCAGTATCATACTGATTTCAACTCCTGTCTTTCTTTTATATAAAGTGTAATTATATGGGGCAATGACAAGCTGCGGCTTGTTCACTCTATAACATCAGATTCTTTCCGTCAAATCTGTATCATATCATCGTCATGGGACGTGAGCAGAACGTGGGAATGGTATCCCCACGAGGCTTCGTGTGGGGTGAATAACGAGATTGCATGCTGCGAAAAACGCAATTGCGCGTGCCAGTGAATCGATTGACAGAAAATTAACATTCGCTATAATATTGTCTGAATGTTTAGCGGCACGGAGGGGGTATTAGAGTTGGAAGAACGGGAAATTTCTCAGGCGGTCATCGGACGTCTCCCAAGGTATTACCGATATCTTGGCGAGCTGAAGAGCGACGGGGTAGACCGGATTTCCTCCAGGGAGCTGAGCCGTCTCATGCATGTCACCGCATCCCAGATTCGCCAGGATTTCAATAATTTCGGGGGATTCGGGCAGCAGGGTTATGGATACAATGTAGAATATCTCTATGAGGAAATCGGCAGAATTCTGGGCCTCGACAACGCTCATAACATGATTCTGATCGGAGCGGGCCACCTGGGCTGCGCGCTGATCAATTATATGAATTTCCGGAATCGCGGGTTTTACTTCCGCGGCGCGTTTGATTCCAATCCTCAGCTTGTGGGAACGTCTGTTGCCGGAATTAAAATCTACTCCATGGATGAAATGGAGCATTTCATCTATGACAATAAAATTGATATTGCTGTTCTGTGCATTCCCAAGACGGATGCCCCCTCCATTGCTCAGAGACTGGTCCGGTACGGCATACGCGGCATCTGGAATTTCGCGCATGTCGATCTTCCTGTACCGGATCATGTTCAGGTTGAAAATGTTCATTTGTCCGACAGCCTCATGAAACTATCCTATAATCTGAGAAGAGCAGATGAGGCGGAGGACCATATCGGGCCGGATACCGCGCCGGCCGGTGAAGCTAAGTGACAGAGTCGATGGAATATCTTCTGACGGGAAAACAGATGAGGGACGCCGACCGGTATACGACGGAGTCGATCGGCATTCCAGCAATTGTTCTGATTGAACGGGCAGCCCTCGCAGTGCAGAGAGAAGCACTTCGCATGACGGGATGGAAACAGTGCGTGGTGTTCTGCGGCCGCGGCAGCAATGGCGCGGATGGCTATGCCGCCGCGAGGCTCCTGCTCGAGGAAGGACGGAACGTTCTTACGGTGCAGACAGGAGAGGATCCCGCACCGGGCAGCGCCGCAGCCGTAGAGAAACAAATCTGCGAGCATCTTTCGGGTTCCGTTCTGCGGTATGGAAGCGCTGCCTGGCAGCAGAAGCGGTCCGGTTTGGTTCAGGGCGGTCTTCTCATCGTGGATGCGCTCTGCGGAACCGGCTTCACAGGTCCCCTGCGCGGAGACGTGCTGTCCGCGGTGAGAACAATCAGACAGATGAAGCAGAGCGGTGCTCTGATTCTGTCCGTGGATATGCCGACCGGTGTTTCTGCCGATGACGGCACCGCCGAAGAAGATGCGGTCCCAGCTGATCTGACTGTCACCTTTGGCGCCCGCAAAATCGGGCAGATCCTGTATCCCGGCGCCATCCACTGCGGAAAACTGGTGCAGGAAGAAATCGGCATTCCCCGATCCGCGCTGCGCCTTGTCTGCGGCAAAACGCCTGCTGATTCAGTCTTTACCATGCAGCCCGGTGATCTGGCGCTGATTCCGGGCCGCGCACCGGACGGCAACAAAGGGACGTTTGGCAGAGTCCTGCTCCTTGCCGGAAGCAGGGGCATGGCCGGTGCATCCATTCTGTGTGCAGAAAGCATACTCCGGTCCGGTGCAGGAATGGTAAAAATCATCACGCCGGAAGAAAACCGGGCCATTCTGCAGGAACGTCTTCCGGAGGCTATGCTGCATTGCTATGACACCCAGCGGGGAGATGGCCTTCCGGTGACGTTTGATCAGGATTTGGGATGGGCGAATGTCGCAGCGGCGGGTCCGGGTCTCGGCCGAGATCCGGCGGCAACTGCTGTGCTGCGAACGTTTGTGTCGGCGTTCTGCAGACGGGGCCGGGGAGTTCTGGTACTCGATGCTGACGGACTTCGTATTCTAGCAGAGGACAGGCAGCTTCAACAGATTCTGAAAAGCCGCCCTGCCTCCTGCGGTCTTATAATGACGCCGCATCCGGGAGAATTTGCGGCGCTCTCCGGCATCTCACTGGAGAATCTCCTCAAAGAGAGGATTTTGCAGAGGATCGAAGAGGGAAGACGGGTCGCGGAGACATACCGGGCGTGCATGATCCTCAAGGATGCCCGCACTTTGGTGCTGACGCCGGATGGCATTTTCCTGAATTCCCAGGGCGGAAGCGGCATGGCAACTGCCGGGTCCGGGGATGTTCTGACCGGCATCCTGTCGGCGCTGCTGCATCGCTGCCAGAATATATATCAGGCCGCATGTATGGCTGTGCTGCTTCACGCTGCAGCGGGAGACCTGGCGGCCAGGGAGCTCGGCCCGGACGGCATGACTGCCGGTGATATCACACAGCGGGTCGGCCGTGTGCTGCAGGAATATACATCCGCGCAGAGGGCAGATGAAGCAGCAATGACCTGACATGACGTGCCGGGATCGCTGTCCCGGCTGGATTCAGCAAAATACGTGGTATGGAGTGCTGAAATGGAAATGACTGGATGCGGGCTCAGAACCTGGGCAGAGATCGATCTTCGCGCTGCAAGAGAAAATATGGAACAGATGCATGCTGTTCTCCGTCCTGAGACGAAGATGGCTGCGGTCGTCAAGACGGATGGCTATGGACATGGTGCTGTGCAGATTGCCAGGACACTTGAGGATCTTCCTTATCTGTGGGGCTTCTGCACCGCAACATTTGAAGAGGCAGAGGAGCTGCGCAGAGCAGGGATTGCAAAACCGATTCTGATTCTTGGCTATGTATTTCCTCCGTGCTATGAAACATTAATCAGGGAGGAAATCAGACCGGCAGTATTCCGCGAGGACATGCTCGAACAGCTCTCCGCGGCCGCCGAAGCGGCACACCGGAAAGCCAGGATTTTCCTGGCGGTCGACACGGGTATGTCCAGAATCGGCGTCACGCCGGACGGGAGCGGTATCGCCTTTCTTCAAAAAGCGCTGTCGCTCCCTGGAATCGAGGTGGAGGGATGCTTTACGCATTTTGCGAAGGCAGATGAGGCCGATAAGACTTCCACCCGCCGGCAGTTCTCTCTCTTCACTTCGTTTCTTGCCGCTGCGGAGCATCAGACCGGTTACCGAATTCCAATCAGAACGGCATCCAACAGTGCAGGCATTCTGGACATGCCGGAGTTGCAGCTTGATATGGTCCGGGCGGGCATCACATTATATGGTCTCTGGCCGTCCCCGGAGGTATCGAGAGATGCCGTTCCGCTCAAACCGGTGCTCTCCTGGTATTCTACAGTCGTTTATCTGAAGACGCTTCCAGCCGGCAGGGAGATCAGCTACGGTGGAACCTATACCACGGCCGCCCCGACACGCGTCGCGACAATCTCTGTCGGTTATGGAGACGGTTATCCGCGGCAGCTTTCCGGCAGGGGAGCTTATGTATTGATCCGCGGAAAGAGGGCAGCAATTCTTGGAAGAATCTGTATGGATCAGCTGATGGCGGATGTCACAGATATTCCGAATGTCTGTGAAGGGGACCGGGTGACTCTCGTCGGACAGGACGGTGGGGAACAGATATCTCTGGAGCAGCTGGGAGCTCTGTGCGGCCGCTTCAATTATGAGATTGCCTGCGATATCAACAAGCGTGTGCCGCGCTTGTATCAGGGATCATAAATGTCAAGCTTGTATCAGGAATCACGAATGTCAAGCCGTTTCAGGAATCACGAATTGACGCAGGCCAGACCGAATGATAAGATAAAAAGGTATGTTTTTATTCAATTCAATGAAATGATGGAGAACGATTATGTCAGGACATTCCAAATTTGCGAACATCAAGCACAAGAAAGAAAAGAATGATGCAGCGAAGGGCAAGATTTTCACAATCATCGGACGTGAAATTGCTGTTGCCGTAAAGGAAGGCGGTCCCGACCCGAACAACAACTTCAAGCTCGCTCAGGTCGTCGCCAAGGCTAAGGCAAACAACGTGCCGAATGATACGATTGAGCGCGGCATCAAAAAAGCTGCCGGTGACACGGACGGCGTGAATTATCAGGTCAACACCTATGAGGGGTACGGCCCAAACGGCGTTGCGATCATTGTGGATACGCTGACGGACAATCCGAACCGGACTGCATCTGATGTCCGTTCCGCCTTTACCAAGGGCGGCGGCAATGTCGGCACACCGGGCTGTGTTTCCTTCATGTTCGACCGCAAGGGACAGATCATCATTGATAAAGAAGAGTGCGGTATGTCCGCCGACGACCTCATGATGATGGCGCTGGACGCCGGTGCGGATGATTTTCAGGAGGAAGAGGACAGCTATGAGGTCCTGACTTCACCCGATGCGTTTGAGGAAGTGACAAAAGCACTGGAAAAAGAGGGGATACCAACTGTTTCTGCAGAGGTGACCATGATTCCGCAGAATTATGTGGCTGTTCCGGAGGAGAAAGTGAAGAGTATGCGCCGTATCCTCGACAACCTGGATGAGCTTGACGATGTGCAGAACGTCTACACCAACTGGGACGAGCCTGAGGAAGAGTAATCTGCCCGGGACAGGGCGGAGGTTCTTTCTGAAGCCTGAAGGCTGCCATTGGACAAAAGAGAACAGAGGGACAGGCAGGTGAGAACCTGCAGAACCGGATTCCATGTCTGCTGCGCAGCGTGGAATCCGGTTTTCATTCACATCAAACATATCAAAAGAACGCGGCAGGAGTATTGGTTCGCCGATGACGCAGCCGTGCATCGTCGGGTTCCAGGTGGAAGGCCCGTATAGCCCTGGTCCGCAGTACTCCCGGAAGGCGTGGCATGGACTTTGAAATGACGGAAGATAATAGCTGTGAAAAATTGATTTTGAAGGCGGCGCTGTCGGAGGCCGCATCTCCGGCCGGCGGCAAGGAGCCGGAGTCACCCTATGGAGAGGTGGAAGGAGCTCCGGTTCTGACAGTCCGCTCGGTTCTGCAACAGGGGCAGAGCTGCACCGCCTTCGCCTCGTCCCCGAATCAGACGCCAGAGAATGGACCGGAGAATCAGGGGAGGCAGGATTTTCCTTCAACAGAGCGGAACACAGATTGTTCAGACGATTTTGATATTGTGATCTCGGACAGCGATGATTTTGATATCTGATAACCGGCGGATCAGGAGGCAGCATGGCACAGGAAACCCGCAGAAAATCGACAGGAACCGCACGGACGGCATCGGCGCAGCGCAGCCGGAAGGACTCCGGTGCGGCACAGAGTTCCCGCCGCAGTACCGGTCAGACCAGAAGCAGCGCATCCCGCACGGCGGCGCAGTCAGGGCGAAGCTCTTCCAGGCCAGTTTCCAGTGTTTCGGGAAACGGTGCCGGAAACCGGGGAAGGCACAGATCGACGGAGTATGAAAGGAGCGGCCGCAGGCCGACGTCCTCCGGCCGGGGCTCATCCAATGCGGCTTATGCGTCCAGAGAAGATATTGTGCTGATCGTTCTGCTGGCAGTCACGGTCTTTCTGTTTCTTGCCAATTTCCGTATCATGGGACCTGTGGGAAATGCAGTCAGCGGTGTGATGTTCGGCCTGTTTGGATTTCCCAATTATATTCTTCCTCCGCTTACATTTGGACTCACCGGATTTTATTTTGCGAGGAGGAATGATCGCGGAACCATTGCAAAAATCTCGTGCAGCGGGGTTCTTTTTCTGGTGGCCGGCATGATTTGTGAACTGGCAGCGGGCAATCTGAAAAGCTCCGCAGGGTATGACCCTGCCGCCATTTTTCTTCGCTGCCGGGAAGGTAGAAACGGGGGAGGGCTTCTTGAGGGCTCTCTTACCTATCTTCTCTATTATTTTTTAAAGCAGGTTGGAACCATTCTTGTTCTGGTTATGATTATCCTGATCTGCGCCCTGATTCTGTCCGGCAGATCGCTTTTTGACATGATGGAAAGCAGTCGTCTCCACGGTTACGACGATGACGGTTACGCGGAGGAAGGCAGTCGGCCATATGAAGAGGAGGGCCGCCGCGCAAGGGATATCCGCACCTGGGAAGAAGAGGATGCTCTGGCGCAGGAAGAGGAGGCGGACAAGGAGGAATACCGCCGACTGCGGGAAGAAGACAGAGAACGGAGGCGCCGCGACACCATACGACGCAGGCAGGAGGTGGAGGATCTTCGTCTCCGCCGGGAGAAGGAGCGGGAACAGAGAAGGCAGACACAGGAGGCATGGGAAGCAGAGCAGGCGCGGAAGAAAAAACAGAGGGAGCTTGAGGAAGAGAACCGCCGGATGGCAGATTCTATCGTCAAAGTCCGGACTCCCGAGGAATATGAAAACTACCTGGCTAATGCAACGCTCTCGGAGTCAGAACCGGGGGAGCAGACTGAGCAGCAGGCCGGTGCACCAGGAAGTCCGTCTGATTTCGGCATTCCCGGCGGGGAGCTGACGAAGCAGGCAGCCGATGCAGCCACCTCTGCCGGGATTCCCGGGAGCAGCCAGACGTCTGAATCTTCATCCACTGCCGACAGATTGTCTGTGGTCACAGAGGTACCTCAATATACCCGGAACGACGATACGGCCGGAGAAGAAGAAACCGCGGCAAAGACCGATGGAGAAAGCGGCGAGGAGCCTTCTCAGTCAGGAGCACCACTTGCCGTGGACAACGCGCCGGGAGAGATACAGACGGCGAAGAATCACGATGCGGAGCAGTATTCTGTGGATCCGTGGCTTCATGAAATTACAGCGGGTCCGGCAGCGTACAGTGCCATCGCGCTGAAGGCAGATGTGAGGGAGCAGAAGGCTGCGCAGGCAGCGCTGCAGTATTCCGGCATTGGCGTTCCGATTCCGCAGGAGACAAACCCCGACTACACATCCAGGGCTTTCGAAGAGCAGATCATCCGTCAGGGCGTGGAAGAAGCGATGCAGCGCCCTGCGGAGCCGGCCTCAGCGCCGGCATCGGAACCGGATGCGGTTCCGTACTTCGCGGAAGCGGCAAAACCTGCGGATGAAACAGAAACTGTGCCTGCAACGGTACAGACCGCTGTTCCGAATTCTATGCAGTCGGCGGGGCAGGCTGGTCAAGCAGAAGCGGCACCTGCAGAGGAACAGCCTGCAGCCCCGGATTCCATACAGTCAATGGAGCCGGCTGGTCAAACGGAAACGGAAGCGGCAGCCGCAGAGGAACAGCCTGCAGCCCCGGATTCCATACAGTCAATGGAGCCGGCTGATCATGCGACAGGAACACTTGCAGCAGAGCAGAATGTCGACATGGATAGTAACCATGTATCCTCGCAGACAGCTGAATCAGCCAGCTTTCCTGCATCAGAGCAGGCCGTCACCACGGCCGATGAGCAGGAAATTGAAGAGATCGAGGTGGAGCGAGAGCGGAGCGGGGGCGGAAGCCCGAAGCCGGGTCATGCCATGTCGGAGCCAGCTCGATCGCAGTCTCAGGAGGCTGCTGCCGCGGATAAGCCTTTCAGATCCGTCACGTCCGGCCTGACCTTCGGAGGTGGTATTGCAGAGGCACAGAAGCAGAAAGATGCACTGGAGGAAAAGATCAGAAAGCAGCCAAAGGCACCGTTCCAGTTTCCGCCCGTGACGCTTCTGCATGAGGGACGCCATGATCACAGCGAGGAGACGGACCGGGAGCTCAAGGAGACGGCATTCAATCTGCAGAATACGTTGAAAACATTTGGTGTCGATGTCACCATCCCGCGGGTGAGTCAGGGACCTGCTGTCACCAGGTATGAATTGCTTCCGGCACAGGGCGTAAAGGTCTCCAAGATTGTCTCCCTTGCTGATGACATCAAATTAAACCTTGCGGCATCCGATATCCGGATCGAAGCGCCGATTCCTGGAAAACAGGCAATCGGCATTGAGGTTCCAAACCGCAGTCCTTCCTCTGTGCCGCTACGGGAGTTGTTCGAATCAGAGGAATATCAGAATTTTCACGGCAAAATCCGATTCGGTGTCGGAAAAGATATCGGCGGCAATGTCGTGGTGGCGGATATAGCCAAGATGCCGCATCTTCTGATCGCGGGTTCCACCGGTTCCGGCAAATCCGTCTGTATCAATACGATTATTTTGAGTATTCTTTACAGTTATACTCCGGATCAGGTCAAGCTCATCATGATCGATCCCAAAATTGTGGAGCTCTCTGTCTATAACGGAATCCCGCATCTGCTGCTTCCTGTGGTGACGGATCCCAAGAAAGCGGCCGGCGCCCTGCAATGGGCTGTTGCGGAGATGACGGACCGGTACCGCCGGTTCGCGGAGGAGTCCGTCCGCGATCTGAAGGGGTATAATGAAAAAGCAAGGAATGCGCATGGCGACGCCATGACTCCTCTTCCGCAGATTGTCATCATTGTAGACGAGCTTGCGGATCTGATGATGGTATCAGCAAAGGACGTGGAGGAAGCCATCTGCCGCCTGGCGCAGCTGGCCCGCGCAGCAGGAATCCACCTGATCATCGCGACCCAGCGCCCTTCCGTGGATGTGATCACAGGACTGATCAAGGCCAATATGCCGAGCAGGATCGCCTTCGCCGTATCGAGTGGTGTGGATTCCAGAACGATTCTGGATATGTATGGGGCGGAGAAGCTGCTCGGCAAGGGAGATATGCTGTTTTACCCACAGGGGTACTCCAAGCCGGCCCGGGTGCAGGGGGCCTTTGTGTCCGATGAAGAGGTCACCGATGTCGCGAATTACATCAAGTATCACAACCAGACATGGGTGGAGGGCAATGATATCGAGAAAAAGATCGAAATGATGAACAACGGACAGGATTCTGCAGGACCGTCTGCCATGGGCAGCGCCGGGCAGGATTCCCAGTACGATGAGCACTTCATAGAAGCCGGATACCTGATTATCGAAAAGAAAAAGGCATCCATCGGCATGCTGCAGCGTGTGTTCAAAATCGGCTTTAACCGGGCAGCCAGAATCATGGATCAGCTCTGTGAGGCCGGGGTAGTCAGTGCGGATGAAGGAACAAAGGCCAGACAGGTTCTGATGAGCCAGAGTGACTTTGAAGCATATATTGAAGAGAACGAGATTTAAGTACAATTATGAAATGTCCAAAGTGCGGCAGTGAAATTCCAGAAGGCAGCCTGTACTGCGAAACATGTGGAACCGAGATTCGGATTGTCAAGGAATACGACGCCGGGCTTGAACAGCAGATCTCGGAAAACATGGACTCCATCCGGAAGGAAGTGCGCAGGCAGATCGAAGAGGAGGAGCAGGAAAAGCGTATTGCGCTTGTCAGGAGGCAGAAGAAGCGCCTCCGCCTGGTCGCAGCCGCAGCTGCGCTGGCACTCATTCTGATCTGCGGAACAGCGGTCTATCTGCTTCGTCCGACGAGAGAGTCCTATGTCGGACGCGCGTATACGGCGGCGGAAAAGGGAGAGTACGAGAAAGCTGCAAAGCTGATTGATGCCGCTCTGTCCCTGGATAAGAGCAGTGATCCGATTGAACTCATTCTCACCAAGACACGCTACCTGGAGTCTGCAGGAGACCTTGAAGGAGCCGAGAAAACCATCCGTACCGTCACGGATTCTCCAACTTCCTCCGACGACGAGAAGGTCCGGGCCTATCAGCTGCTCATTGACATCTACGCCTCAAAGGAGCGCTACCAGGAAATCGCTGCCTTGATCGCAGAAAGTCCCGATGCCGTGCGGAGAGCTTATCATGCCTATCTCAGCTCCCAGCCGGTTTTCAGTGAAAAGTCAGGAACCTACGAAGGCAGCCTCTCCCTCACCATTACGGACGATAACGGTGGTTCCATCTTTTACACGCTGGACGGCAGTACGCCTGATCTGCACAGCAGCCTCTATCGAAGCCCGATCGCTCTGACTTTCGGAGAGTATACTGTCACGGCAATTTCCGTCAATAAATACGGCGTCGTGAGTGAGCCGGTCTCTCAGAAATATGTGATCCATGGCGAGAAGCTGGAGGCACCGGAGATTTCACCTGAGTCCGGCAGCTATACCGGGTCTGCCCTGATCAGGGTGACTGCCCCGAAAGCAGGAAAAGTCTACTACACGACGGATGGATCTGACCCGGATGAAGAGTCAAAACAATACACCGGTCCCATGGAGATGCCGACCGGTTCCTCTTCATACCGTTTTATTGTCATTGATGAAAATGGAGGGAAAAGCGAAATCGTCTCCCGCAATTATTCCCTGTCCCCTGCGGCCAAAATTTCTGCGGACGAAGGCCCGTCTTACATTCTACAGGCCCTGCTGGATGCAGGGGAAACGGCAGATGCAGAGGGCACAACGCCGGACGGAACGGCCCGATACAGCTACAGCTGCATCGGATCAAAGACCATCACCGGCTACGGAAGCTTTTATCTGTACCGGGAATACCTGGTGGACAGCACGGGAAACGCAGCAGAGACAGGAAGAAGATTTGCGGTAAATGTTTCCAACGCAACCGTCAATCTCTATGGAGATATCGGAAACGGGGATCAGTTGTTTCCGCTCCCCTGATTCCGACTAACCGGAATCTTCTGATATCCGGCATGGGAGGCGGAAATTTTGACACTGTGCAGTGAAATACAGTAGAATATTTTTTTGAATACAGACAGCGCGACAGGAGGCACTGAAATGTTCAAAATTTTGAAAAAGGAAAAGCTCTCCGCCAATATTTACCGGATGGTAGTGGAGGCGCCGCGGGTTGCGGCTCATGCCATGCCCGGGCAGTTTCTGATTGTCCGGACCGATGCGGAGGGCGAGCGTATTCCCCTCACCATCTGTGACGACGACAAAGAAAAGGGGACTGTCACCATTGTTTTCCAGCCGGTCGGCGGCGAGACCGCACGCATGGCGCTTCTGGAGGAGGGAGATTCCTTTGCGGATGTTGTCGGGCCTCTGGGCAATCCCTCGGAGCTGGTCCATATTCCGGTAGAAAAGCTCCGCAAAATGAAGCTGCTCTTTATCGCAGGCGGAGTAGGAACTGCTCCGGTGTATCACCAGTTAAAATGGCTGCATGCACAGGGGGTGGATGCTGACTGTATTCAGGGCGCGCGCAGCCGCGATATCCTCATTCTGGAAAAGGAGATGCAGGAAGTCACAGGACATCTGTATTTTGCCACGGACGATGGATCTTATGGAATTCACGGCAATGTCTGCGTAGCGCTGCAGCAGCTTTATGATGAGGGAAAACGGTATGATCACTGTGTCGTGATCGGGCCCATGATCATGATGAAATTTGCCTGTCAGCTGACCAAAAAGCTGGGGATTCCCACAACGGCTTCCATGAATACGCTGATGGTGGACGGAACCGGAATGTGCGGCGCCTGCCGTCTTCTGGTAGGCGGAGAGGTGAAATTTGCCTGCGTCGACGGACCGGAATTTGATGGCTGGAAGATCGATTTTGACCAGGCGATGCAGCGGGCCAGAATGTATAAAACCGAAGAGGGAAGGCTGTATCTCGAAGAGAAGGAAGGCGAGACGCATCACGGCGGCTGCGGCCTGTGCCAGTGACGCGGAGGAGTATGACAATGGATGGGATGAAAAAGGTGCCGGTTCGGGAGCAGGATCCGAAGGTGCGTGCACATAATTTTGATGAGGTTTGTCTTGGATATAACCGGGAGGAAGCCATGGCGGAGGCGGAGCGCTGCCTGCAGTGCAAGAATCCGCTCTGTCAGCAGGGCTGCCCTGTCAGCATCAACATTCCGGGGTTTATCCGGAAGCTTCGGGAGGACGATGTCCCCGGTGCCTATGAGGTGATCAGCGAATCCTCCACACTGCCTGCAGTTTGCGGCCGTGTCTGTCCGCAGGAGACGCAGTGTGAGGGAAAATGTGTACGCGGGATCAAGGGAGAGGCAGTATCCATCGGGAAGCTGGAGCGCTATGTCGCGGACACCGCCGCTGAAATGGGAATTCATCCTCAGCCGGCAGCGGCCAGAAACGGGAAGAAGGTGGCTGTCATCGGCGCCGGACCGTCCGGCCTTGCGTGTGCCAGTGATCTTGCCAGAATGGGATATGAGGTGACGATCTTTGATGCGCTGCACAAGGCTGGAGGCGTTCTGTCCTACGGGATTCCGGAATTCCGTCTGCCGAAGGAGCGCGTGGTCGATCGGGAAATTGACAATGTGCGTGCGCTCGGTGTCAGAATTGAGACGGATGTTATCATTGGGAAATCTGTCACCATCGATGAACTGATGGACCGGGAAGGGTATGACGCGGTGTTCATCGGTTCCGGAGCGGGACTGCCTAAATTTATGCATATTCCGGGGGAGCAGGCGATGGGTGTGTTCTCCGCCAATGAGTATCTGACGCGGAGCAATCTGATGCATGCATACCGGAATGATGCCCGGACGCCAATCTACCACGCGAAGAAGGCGGTGGTCGTCGGAGGCGGCAATGTTGCAATGGATGCTGCGAGAACGGCGCTCCGCCTCGGCGCAGATGTCACCATCGTCTACCGCCGCAGCGAGGCAGAGCTTCCTGCGCGGAAGGAGGAGGTTCACCACGCAAAGGAGGAGGGTATCCGGTTTGAACTGCTGACAAATCCGGAGGAAATTCTGACGGATGAGAATGGCTGGGTGAACGGTGTGCGCTGTATCCGCATGGAACTGGGAGAGCCGGACGCTTCCGGGAGGCGCCGCCCTGTTCCGATCGAGGGCAGTGAGTTTACGATCGACTGCGACGCTGTCATCATGGCTCTCGGAACGAGTCCGAACCCGCTGATTTCTTCGACCACAAAGGGCCTTGAAACCACGAAAAAAGGCGGTCTTGTGGTAAACGAAGAGAATGAGGAAACCACAAGACCGGGTGTTTTTGCGGGCGGTGATGCCGTGACAGGGGCAGCTACCGTGATTCTCGCCATGGGAGCCGGCAGAAAGGCTGCCAGAGGTATCGATGAATATCTGCGGTCAAAGGATTGATTCATGATTCCGGTGTGACGGGAAAAGCTTCCCGGTCCCGGATGAGGGGAGAACAGACAGCAATGTGGTGTCCAAAATGCCGGACGGAATATCGGGATGGAGTGAAGGTCTGTGCAGACTGTGGAACCCCCCTGGTAGAATCCCTGGAGGAGTATGACAGGGAGCAGACCAGAAAGGCTGCCGAGGAGGAGTCAAGCCGGCTTTCCCGGCTCCAGGATGGAGAATCCGCCTCCTACGGAGAGACTGCTTCTGACGAGGGGGAGATTTTATCTGCCGGGACGGATCCGCTTCCTTCTCAAAGACATGCAGTTTATAAAAGCAGCAGCGAGATGGCAGAAGAAAACCGTTCCTCGGCAGCGGCCCTGCTCATCGTCGGAACAGCAGGCCTCGTCTTTATCCTGCTGCTTTATTTTGGCAAGATCAGCATCCTTCCTATTACCGGCCCGAACCGATATTTTGTGTGTGGTGTACTGGGAGCCATGTTCGTCCTTTTTCTGGTGATGGGGTGCGTCTCCTGGAAATCCGTGAAGCGGCTCAGAGAAAAAGCTGTCTCAGAGCACTCCATTGAAGAGGAGATCCGCAGATGGTGCGGGCAGAATCTGACCAGGCAGATGATCGAGGCGGCTGTGCAGGAACATCAGTCTTCATCCGATGCATCGGATCAGACAGAGCAGGAAACGGGAGAGGCCTATTTTGCCAGAACAGCAGTGATACGCAGCCGGATTTCCAGACAGTTTGTTGGCCTCGGCGATGACTTTCTGGATCATTTTACAGAGGAATATTACGCCTCGCTTTATGATGCGCCAGAGGAGAAGTAAAATACCGCAGAGGATGCTGGACCGATGATCCGATCCCGGAGAAGGCCCCTGCGGTCATTTCTCCCGCAGACATCGCAAAACGCGGTATGAGGATGGATTTGAATATTGATATTATTGCTGTAGGAAAACTGAGAGAGCCATTTTACCGCGATGCTGACCTGGAATATGAAAAGAGACTGTCACGATATGCCCGGGTGCATGTCATTGAGGTGGAGGAAGTAAAAAAGCCGGATGAAATCAGTCCGGCTCTTTCCGTACAGATCCGGGAAAAGGAAGCGGAACGTATGCAGCGCTTTCTGAAACCGGGTGCCTTTGTCGTCGCTCTCTGCATCGAGGGTCAGGAGATGGATTCCGTGGATTTCTCCCGGGAACTGGAAAGAGCTGCTCTGCATGGCTCCGGTCATGTTCAGTTTCTGATCGGCGGTGCCATCGGTCTTGGAGACAGCATTGTCCGACAGGCGGACCTCTGTCTTTCCTTCTCCAGAATGACCTTTCCGCATCAGCTGATGCGGGTGATCCTTCTGGAGCAGATCTACCGTGCCTTTCGAATCATGAGAGGAGAACCATATCACAAATGACGGAACAGCTTGATTTCACTGCAGCGGTGGAGCGGGATATATTCGGCAGTTATGATGCGAATATCCGGAGCATAGAAAAGAATCTGGACGTTTCCGTTCTGCTGCGGGACGGACATCTGTGTGTGACAGGAGAGGAGAAAAATGTGCGGGAAGCATCCAACATTCTCCGTCAGCTCGCCCGACTCACAGAGAGCGGAGGAGAAGTGGATACCCAGCAGGTAAATTATGCGATCGCAATGAAAGAAGAAAACGAAGCGGGTGATATGCTGTCCAGGATGGATCAGGATATTATCTGCCACACCGTGACAGGAAAGCCTGTGCGGCCGAAAACACTGGGTCAGGCTGAGTATATCCGTGCCGTACGGGAACATATGATCACCTTTGCCAATGGGCCGGCCGGCACCGGCAAGACGTACCTCGCCATGGCTCTTGCGGTCACGGCCTTTCAGAGGGAGGAGATCCAGCGCATCATTCTGACACGTCCCGCCATTGAGGCGGGAGAGAAGCTCGGATTTCTGCCGGGTGATCTGCAGCAGAAAATCGATCCGTATCTGCGGCCGCTCTATGACGCCCTGTATCAGCTGATGGGAGCAGAAAACTTTCAGCGCAATCAGGAAAAAGGGCTGATTGAAGTGGCTCCGCTCGCCTATATGAGAGGAAGAACGCTGGACAATGCTTTCATTATCCTCGATGAGGCGCAGAATACGACTCCGGAGCAGATGAAGATGTTTCTCACCAGACTCGGATTTGGGTCCCGGGCTGTGATCACAGGAGATACGACACAGAAGGACCTGGCACCCGGCGCTCCTTCCGGGCTGGATATCGCGGAGCGAGTGCTGAAAAATATAGATGGGATTCGCTTTGTCACGCTGACCAGCAGGGATGTGGTACGTCACCCGCTCGTTCAGCAGATTGTCAAGGCATATGAGGACTATGACCGCAAAAATGCGGCAAAACAGAAGAGGGAGCATGAGCAGAATCATTCTGAATACCGAAACAGAAACCGAAGATAAATTCGACTTCTCCATGAAGGTGGTTGCACGCCAGGTAATCAGGCAGGCAATGAAACAGGAGAATTGTCCCTTCGATGTGGAGGTCAGTCTGGTTCTCACGGACGGTCCTGGAATCAGGGAGCTGAACCGGCAGTTCCGAAATATCGATCAGGAGACTGATGTTCTGTCGTTTCCCGGTCTGAATTTTTCTGCTCCATCTGATTTTTCTGCCGCAAATGAGGATCCGGCCGGTGCCTTTGACCCGGAAAACGGAGCCCTACTGCTGGGAGACATTGTGATTAACACCGCACGGGTGCGTTCTCAGGCAAAGGAGTACGGGCACTCGGAGAAGCGGGAATTTGCTTTTCTTGTGGCACACAGCTGCATGCATCTCTGCGGATATGACCATATGGTTCCAGACGAGGCGCAGGTCATGGAGGATTGTCAGAACCGGATTCTGAATGCACTCGGCATTACAAGAGAGGAGAGTGGGAAGGATGAAAAGAATAGCCGCTCCTGACCGCAATGCAGCATCCTGCCTTTTTCTTGCCGCTGTCTGGTGCTTCTGCCATACCGGACTTCTCGGTATGATCGGCAGACAGGGCCTCGCCTATGCCGGCCCGGCGATGGAGATGACTGCGATCGGATTTGCCGCTCTTACACTCCCGGCCTCGCTCGTCATGGACCGTATGATCCGAGCGAGGTATGTCAGGAAAAAATATGCCAGCATCCGCTGTCTTGTCCGAAGGGGAATGCTTCTTTCCGTGCTCACCGGTGCAGTGCTTACACTTCTGTTCTTTCTCCTGAGCCGTCCGCTTGCTCTGCTTCTGGGCGGAGAGGCCCATATGGCTCTGGTGATAGCTGCGATATCTCCTGTTTTTGTGCTGATGCTTCCCATGGGAGTAATGCATGGATATTTCCGCGGCATCCGCATGACGATCCCCGCCCTTTCGACAGTTCTGCTTCCGGCAATCCTGCTTGCTATATTCCCGATAGCCTTCGGTGCGGCTGCGAGAAAGGTCGGAACCAATGTGGCAGCTCTTCTGCGGGACGAATCTTATCCCTTTGTTTACGGAGCAGCCGGCGCTGCGGCGGGAGTTGTTGCTGCGCTGGTGATCACGCTGATCTATTGGATGTTTCTGCTGACTGCGACCTATCGGAATCGGAAGAAAAATCTGCCAGCCGAACAGCAGACTGAACCGGAGCAGGCGTCTTCGCTTCTGCGCTCTTTCCTGCGTGAAACAGGATGGATCAGCGCATCGCTGCTTTTTCTCGCCCTGCCCGTTCTCACGAATTACCGCATTCTGCATATGGCTGTGGATCCCAAGACCCGCGCCATGGCCGGCTGGGGTGCCTATTACGGGAAAACACTGTCTCTTGTGTTTGGCACGGCACTTCTGTTATTTATGCCATTTACGAGGTATCCGCAGACTATGATTCGTCTGATGCGAAAGGAGGACCAGTCGACATCCCGTTCCTTCTTCGGCATGACCATGCGGCTGGCCGGCTATTCGCTGTTTCCCTTTTCCTTTTTCTACATTACGGCTGCACGTCCCATCACGGCAGTCATCGGAAACGCGGCTGACGATGCAGGGGCCGTATCCCTTCAGATCAGCGGAATTCTGGTTCTGCTATCCGGAATCGCGCTTCTTCTGGGACAGCTTTATATCGGACTTGGACGGACAAAGCTGCTGACGACCGCCTGCGCTGCAGCATATCTGATACAGACCGCACTCTGTTTTGCCACGACGCGTCAAAGCAGCCCCGGCATCACGGTATGCGCCATTCCGCTGACTGTCTTCTATCTGGTGCTGGATATCCTTCTGCTGTTTTTCCTCCGCGATTACCTGCTGGAGAAAAACAGATATTTCCGGGCATATATCATGCTGCTTGTCTCTTCTGTAGCAGCAGCCATCCCGATATATCTGCTGTCCGGACTGCTGACCCGCGAGACAGGATACCTGGCGGCTTCTCTGATTCTCGCCATTTTGTATGTCCTGATTTATCTGATGATCAGCCTTTTCACCGGAGCTGCCGATCTCCGCAATTTTGACCGGCTGCCGGGTGGCAGGATGATCATCGCCCTTGCAGATCTGCTGGGGCTGTAACCGGAATGGGACAGGGCTGTTGTCAGCGGGGGAGTCAGGCAATGAATAAAACGGTAGCGGTAACGGGAGCCGGGGCGAGCGGATTGGTGGCTGCTGCCGGAGCGGCCTCCCTTGGCGCGCGGGTTCTGCTGTTTGATCAGAATGACCGGATCGGGAGAAAGCTCAGTGCAACTGGAAACGGCAAAGGGAATATTGCTAACTGCCGGATGGAAGAGCAGTGCTATCACTCAGAGGAGCCAGAGGAGCTTTCCAGAATATACAGGGATATACACCGCGATGAAGTGCTTCAGCTGCTGGAGGACAGAGGCATTGTCCTGCACGCCCGGCAGGGGTATATTTACCCAAGGACAGATCTGGCTGCCACAGTCACAGAGGGCCTTTGGCAGTGGATTGCAGAGGTTGGAACAGAGCTTCATCTGCAGGAGGCGGTCACAGGTGTACAAAAAGTGCCGTCCGGTTTTCTCATCCGGACAGGCACGGGAGAGGAATACCGGGCAGACGCACTGATTCTTGCAACCGGCGGAATGGCAGGACCGCAGTTCGGTTGTGACGGGAGCGGATACCAGATCGCCCGATCTCTCGGCCATCAGTGCACCGCAGTCCGTCCCTCCCTTACTGCATTGAAAACGAAAGATCCTGTTCTGCATTTTGCCGCCGGCGTACGCTGTCTGTCGACGGTCAGGATGGTCATCGGCAGAAGTGAAGAAACCGCAGGAGGTACGGAGTCAGGAGAATTTGGAGAGGTGCAGTTCGGAAAGGATTCCATCTCCGGAATCCCGGTATTTCAGCTGAGCTCCGATGCGGGAAGAGCACTTGCACAGGGAGAATCTGTCAGACTGATTCTGGATCTGCTTCCGGAATTTGACCGGGACAGCGGGACGTTTTCCCCCGGCAGAAAGGCAGCAGAGTTGATCGGCGGGACCTGGGAACAGGAATGGAACCGGAGAATGCAGGATACAAGAAACATTTCAATTGCAGAATGGATGAACGGACTTGCCGTTCCCAGGCTTGCCGCGATGATTGCTGCCCGGGCTGGTCTGACCGCGGAAAACAAAATCAGAAAGCTGACGCGGGAACAACTGGCAATGCTGCTGTCACTGCTCCGGCATTTTGAAATTGAAGTCACGGGTACCGGAACATATCGGGACGCACAGGTCACGTCAGGTGGAATCCGCCTTTCTGAAATCGGCGCCTCATTTGCTTCCCTGCTGTGTCCTGGTCTGTATTTTGCCGGAGAGATCCTGGATATCGAAGGCATCTGCGGAGGATATAATCTGACCTTTGCCATGAGCAGCGGCTGGTCTGCCGGCCGGGCGGCTGCAGCGGCCGGCATTCCGGAATCAGTGCAAAATCGTTGATTTTCCGGGATAATCACGAAGCAAGGCGGCTCAAACTGCCCAGTTCCGGGATTTGCAGGCCCAAGCCGGGACGGTGAGCTGAATTGTTCCCCGAATCGAAGTTTAACAGAATCGAAGGATTGATATGATCACATTGTCAGAGCTGCGGATCCCATGCGGGGAGCCGCAATCCCATATCGCGGAAAAAGCAGCGCGGCAGCTGCACCTAAAACGCGGGCGTATTCCGGGTGTTCAGATACTGCGGCATTCCATCGACTGCCGCCGCAAACCGGATTTGATGGATGTATACACCGTTGCGGTGGAACTGACAGATCAGGAGGAGGCGTCGGTACTGCGCCGACGGATTCCCCATGTCAGTTCCTATGCGCCGGACGTCTACACATTTCCCGGCCCGCAGCCAGGCGCAGCTCCGATGACAGAGCGCCCTGTTGTGATCGGAGCCGGGCCGGCCGGACTGTTCGCCGCCTACATGCTGGCTCTGCACGGATACTCACCCCTGCTTCTCGAGCGGGGCAGGGCCATAGAGCAGCGCACAGCCGACGTAGAAGCATTCTGGAGGGGCGGGGCGCTCAATCCTTCCTCCAACATTCAGTTTGGAGAAGGCGGTGCCGGGACATTTTCCGACGGCAAGCTCAATACGATGGTGAAGGACAGGCAGGGCAGAAATGCTGAGGTGCTGCGGATTTTCACCGTCTGCGGCGCGCCGGAGGAAATCCGGTATGAGGGGAAACCCCATATCGGGACAGACAGACTGAGAGAAGTCATCGTAAACCTCCGCAGGGAAATCATCCGTCTGGGCGGCGAGGTGCAGTTTGAAACCCGGGTAACTGGTTTTGTCATCGAGAGGGGAGTTCTCACCGGGATCCGGATTGTGAGGAGTAGCGAACCAACTGATTCCAGGGCAGAGTCTGAAACGGTTCTGTCGGCACATTGTGCCATTCTGGCGCCCGGTCACAGCGCAAGAGATCTCTTTGAAGAGCTGGACCGGGAAGGTATACCGCTGGAGGCAAAGGACTTTGCCATTGGGTACCGCGTCCTTCATCCGCAGGCCATGATCAACCGGAATCAGTATGGTGTGGATGACCCCCGGGAGATGAAGCGGCTCAGACTCCCGCCATCCTCCTACAAGCTGACAGAGAAGGTTCATTCCGGGCGCGGCGTCTATTCCTTCTGTATGTGCCCCGGAGGATATGTGGTCAACGCTTCATCCGAGCCGGGCCGACTTGCAGTCAATGGCATGAGCTTTTATGACCGCGGAAGCCTTCAGGCAAACAGCGCCATAGTCGTCACGGTTTCTCCGAAGGACTTCGGCGGTACGAAACCGCTGGACGGAGTTGCCTTTCAGAGAAAACTGGAGGAGCACTGTTATCAGCTGGCGGGAGGCTATGTTCCGGTGGAGCGGTTCCTGGATTTTGAACAGAGAACACCCAGGGAAAAGCAGGCCCCTCTGCCGGATTCCCTCTGCATCAGGGGTGCTTATGCGCCGGGCGAGCTGCACACGCTTCTTCCGGAGAGTTTCTGTACGGATTTTGTGGAGGGGATGCACGCCTTTGACCGCAAAATCAGAGGCTTTGCCGGGCCGGACTGCTATCTGGCGGGACTGGAGAGCAGAACTTCATCCCCGATCCGCATCCCGCGCGACGGACATTTTCAGTCGATCGGCGTGCGCGGATTATATCCCTGCGGGGAAGGTGCCGGATATGCCGGCGGCATCATGTCGGCTGCCATGGACGGGATTAAGACCGCAGAGGCTGTCGGAAATGACTTTCTACCTTTCCATGCGGAAAATAAAATTTGAAAGTTGAACACTGCGGCAAAAATGCGGCATCCATGTTCCCATCAGGAAGGAAGCCCATCCGGGCATTTCGCCCGCGAGTGCCGCAAAGAATGCGGTACGGGGTATTGTCATATGAATGAGCAGTCAGAGGAAAATTTATGGTATCGCAGCACGCTGTCCTGCCGGAAACGGATTGTGGTGAAAATAGGCTCTTCCTCCCTTTTGCATAAGAACACCGGAAGAATGAATTTTGAGATGATCGACAGACTGGCGCGTGTCCTCAGCAATCTGAAGAACGAGGGGCGCGATGTTATTCTGGTCAGTTCCGGCGCGACGGCGGTTGGAAGGGAGGTCATCCAGCATGCCGCGGAAATGCCGGAGCATGACAGTCCGATCACGGTAAAGCAGGCACTGGCGTCCGTCGGTCAGGCGAGACTGATGATGATTTACCAGAAGTGCTTTGACGATTACAATGAAATCGTCAGCCAGGTCCTGATGACCAAAAA
Source organism: uncultured Lachnospiraceae bacterium (assembly GCA_900320025.1). GTDB lineage: Bacteria > Bacillota > Clostridia > Lachnospirales > Lachnospiraceae > CAG-791. The sequence continues at coordinate 52,600 of ONQW01000001.1, read as the reverse complement.
TACAGTGCTCAATCACCTGAGCCGGTATAATATCCGCAATACCTTTCAGGAGCTGCTGAAATTCGGCGTGATTCCGATCGTGAACGAAAACGACTCGGTTGCGACCTATGAGTACAGTGTCGGAGATAATGACAACCTTTCCGCGATGGTTGCCTCCCTGGTTCATGCGGATTTGCTGATCCTGCTGTCGGATATTGACGGACTCTATACGGATGACCCCAGAACGTCAAGTGCGGCAAAATTTATCGATTATGTTCCGCACATGAACGAAGCCATTCTGAAGATGGGGAAGGGATCAACCGGGAGCAGCTGCGGCACGGGAGGAATGAGCACAAAGCTGTCCGCCGCCCGCATTGCCACTGCCAGCGGATGCGATATGGCTATTCTGAATGCCGCGGAAATCGGAGGCATCCGCAGACTGATTGCAGGGGAGAATGTCGGAACGCTGTTCCGGGCAGAGCCAAATGACCGCTTTGACCTGGAGGAGTATATTGAGGAGATGGACTACAGCGGATGATACCATTTGAATGCAAACCAGCGGATCCCAGACAGGATCTCCGTATCCGGATCCGGGCGCGGAGGGATGCACTTCCTGCTGTCGGCAGAGCTGCCTTTGATGAGGCAATTCTTCAGCATCTTTCCTTGCTGCCGTCCTGGAAGAGCGCGGACAGTATCCTTCTCTATATGAGTATGGGCAGTGAAGCCGGGACAGGGGAAATATTCCGTGCTGCCCTGCGGGAGCAGAAAAAGGTTTACTGTCCGGTTTCCTTTCCGCGTCGTGTGATAACCGACGGGGACGGAGTTCAGCGGAAGGAGGCTGGTGTCATGAAATTCTTCCGGGTGGCACAACCGGAGGAGCTTCGGGTCAGCCGATTCGGTATCCGGGAACCAGACCCGGATACAGCAGTTCCCTATCAGGATGACGGCTCCGGGGCCGCGCTGATCCTTGTCCCGGGCATTGCCTTTGACCTTCATGGCGGCAGAATCGGCTGGGGCGGCGGCTATTACGATCGTTTTCTCGCTGCGCATCCTGATATTCCCGCAGCGGCGATCGCGTATGAATGTCAGCTCGTACAGGAGGTTCCCATGGATTTGCACGATGTCCGCCTCCGGGTGATCTGCACGGAAAGGCGGATCATCCGGACAGACCTGCAGAAAAGGCAGGCGGCGGGATCTGGTGCCGCAGAGATCATCCATCAGCCATGAGACCGCAGTCTTATTGTGAAGGCGACGAGCCGGAAGCCATATCCCATGGGATCATCGGATCAGGCAGAATCAGGAGGAAAAAATGAGCAGAGAAGATCGCTATGTTGCCTATGTTTCGACGTACACGACAGCGGGAAAGGATAATTTCGGCATCCGCATTTATGACGTTGATATGAAGAACGGCAGGTTTTCAGAGAAGGACCAGGTTGAGATCACCAACTCTTCCTACGTGACCATCTCTCATAATCAGAAGTACCTGTACTCCATTACGGATTTTGGCGTCGAATCCTACCGGATCATCCACGGCGGAGATCTGGAAATGATCAACCATGCCTCCATCAATGGAATGCGGGGGTCCTATCTGTCAACGGATTATACGGATCGCTGGCTCTTCGTCGCGGGCTATCACGATGGAAAGGTGACGGTGCTGCGTCTCAGAGAGGACGGCAGTATCGGCGAGATCACGGATGAGGTCTGGCACAAGGGGCTCGGTAGTATCGCGGAGCGGAATTTTCGTCCTCACGTGCAATGCGTCAAGATGACCCGCGACAACCGGTATCTGTGCGCAGCGGACCTGGGCATGGATCACATCAATGTTTACAGCTTTGATGCAAAGAACGGCAAAATCCGGCAGGTCGATATCGTTCATTCCGACATTGAATCGGCGCCGCGCCATGTCAAATTCAGCCTGGACGGCAAATTTATGTATGTCGTGCATGAGCTGAAAAATTACATTGATGTCTACACATACCGTGATGTGAACGGGGAACCGGAATTTGAGAAAATTCAGACCATTTCCACGCTGAACGATTATCATGCGAGCAGCTCTGCCGCAAGTGCGCTGAATCTGTCTCAGGACGGACACTATCTGGTCAGCTCCAATGCCGGGGACAACAGTGTCATCCTTTACCACATCGATTCCAAAACCGGACTGCTCACCAAGATTCTTTGTCTTCCGATCAGCGGGGAATATCCGAAGGATGCGGCGCTGTTCCCGGACAACCGTCATCTTGTTTCCCTGAATCATGAGTCCAACACCATGACGTTCTTTACGGTTGATCTGAAGAGAGGGCTGATTGTCCTCAACGGCAAAGAGATGCAGGTGGATCAGCCGAACTGCGTCATTTTCCACAAGCTGACGGAAGATCAGCTCTGAGCAGGAGGGGACATGGCAGGATCCAGTTTTGGAACAATACTCAGAGTGACAACCTTTGGAGAGTCACATGGGGCGGCCATCGGAGCCGTCCTGGATGGCTTCCCTGCCGGAATGCCGCTCAGCGAGGCGGATATTCAGGAGTATCTTGACCGGAGGAAACCTGGAAAATCGCCAATTGCCACGAAGCGGGCGGAGTCGGATACCGTGGAAATTCTGTCCGGTGTGTTTGAAGGACAGACGGAGGGATCGCCGATTGCAATGCTCATCCGGAATCAGGATCAGCATTCCGGAGATTACCGGAATCTGCAGGACTGCTTCCGCCCGGGCCACGCGGATTATGGGTATGCGGTCAAATACGGTATCCGCGACTATCGCGGCGGCGGGCGATCCTCCGGGCGGGAGACTGCGGCGCGGGTCGCGGCAGGCGCTGTCGCGGAAAAATTTCTGAAATCACTCGGCATTGATTTTTTGTGCTATGTTTCGGCCATCGGGCCGGTGAGGGTCCATGCAAAGCCGGAAGACCCGGATTTTGACCGCAGTCTTATCCTGAGCACGCCGACTGCGATGCCGCAGGCAGAGAGCAATGAAGAAGCGCTCCGCTATCTCTCCGGCTGTATGGCGGAAAAGGATTCCTCCGGGGGGGAGATCACGCTGCGTATTCACGGCGTTCCGGCGGGGATCGGAGATCCGGTCATGAATAAGCTTGACGCAAGGCTTGCCGCGGCCATGATGAGCATCGGCGCTGTCAAAGACGTCGCTGTGGGAGATGGCGCGGCTGTTTCCGTCGCAAGGGGATCCGCCAACAACGATGCATTTCTTCCGGACTGCGGGAATGGGATCCACACGGCATCGAATCATGCAGGAGGAATTCTGGGCGGTATATCGGATGGCAATGATATTCTGATCCGGCTCAGCGTCAAGCCGACTCCCTCTATCGCGAGGCCACAGCAGACGGTTGACACGGAAGGTCATCCGCGCGAGCTGGTCATCACCGGCCGGCATGATCCGGTTATCGTGCCACGGGCAGTCGTTGTCGCCGAAACCATGGCGGCGCTTGTCCTATTGGATTCCATGATGATGAACATGTCATCTAAAACAGAAGCAATTCGGAGATTCTATGGCAGAGTATAAGTTATTAAAAACAGAGGGACAGGCAAAAAGAGCGAGATTTACCACGGTTCATGGCGTGATTGAGACGCCGGTGTTCATGAATGTCGCAACCTGCGGCGCCATCAAGGGTGGCCTCTCCGCGGAGGATCTTCGCACCATCCATACACAGGTCATGCTGTGCAACACATATCATCTCCACGTTCGGCCGGGGGATGATGTGGTCCGGACCATGGGCGGACTCCACCGGTTTACCGGCTGGGATCGTCCGATCCTGACGGATTCCGGCGGGTTTCAGGTATTTTCTCTCGCAGATCTCCGGAAGATTCGGGAGGAGGGCGTCTCTTTTCACTCGCATATTGACGGCGCCAGACTGTTTATCGGACCGGAGGAGAGTATGCAGATTCAGTCCCATCTCGGTTCCACCATCGCCATGGCGTTTGACGAGTGTCCGTCCTCCCGCGCCGAGCGCTCCTATGTCGAACAGTCTGTGGCAAGGACGACCCGCTGGCTTATCCGCTGCAAGAAGGAAATGGACCGCCTCAACACGCTGGAGGACACGGTCAACCGGGATCAGCTCCTTTTCGGGATCAATCAGGGCGCTGTATTCCACGATATCCGCATCGCGCAGGCAAAGGAAATTGCCGACATGAATTTGGACGGATACGCACTGGGCGGACTGGCTGTCGGGGAAACGGCAGAGGAGATGTATTCTGTCATCGAGGAGACCACACCATATCTTCCGAAGGATAAGCCCACCTATCTCATGGGAGTGGGAACTCCGCAGAATATCATAGAGGGAGTATACCGCGGCATTGATTTCTTCGACTGCGTGTATCCGAGCCGCAACGGCCGCCATGGCAATCTGTACACGGACCATGGCACACTGCATATCCGGAATGAGCGATACAAAACAGACCCCCGTCCCATCGACGAACACTGCGGCTGTCCGGTCTGCCGGGCGGGGTACAGCCGCGCGTATCTGAGGCATCTGATGAAGGCGGATGAGGCGCTCGGCCTTCGATTTGCGGTGATGCATAATCTGTGGTTCTACAATCACCTGATGCAGGAGATCCGCGATGCCCTGGACCGGGGAGAATTTGCCGCTTACCGCACCCGCAAGCTTGCGGAGCTGGCTGAGGGCGTCGATTGATTTTGAAAGGGTTTCTACCGCGCATGTGGCCCGGAACAGGCCCGGAACAGTTGAACGGATTTTGGGATTTTAGCACGGCATCAGAGGAAAGTGCTGAACAGAAATGTCTTGTCAGGCAAATACCACATGTTGTATGATAGGAGCACTGATTTACCACTGAAAGGAAGGTTGTCTCTATGAATATGCAAGGGCTTCTCTTATCCGGCTCCGGCAGTTCCTCCGGAAGCATGGGAGCTGTTACCATCGTTTATCTGGTGCTCATCTTCGCATTCTTTTATTTCTTTCTGATTCGCCCCGGCAAGAAGGAGCAGAAAGAGAAGGAAGCACTTTTGTCTACCCTGGAGATCGGCGACAGCGTTCTCACCTCATCCGGATTCTACGGTGTGGTGATTGATGTGACGGATGACACGGTCATTGTGGAATTCGGCAATAACAAGAACTGCCGTATCCCGATGCAGAAGGCGGCGATCGTCCAGATCGAAAAGCCGGAGCAGTCCGTGGCAGCGGATGACGGCGCAAAAGCCTCTGCGGCGGATGCCGGCAAGACGGATAAGAAAGAAAAGAAGGGCCTTTTCAGGAAATGATTCCGGCGCGGCGCAGCATCGGAGCTTATCCGGATGAACGGGGCGCCTTCGCAGAAATTATTTTGACAGGAAAGCAACTGATACCCGGGGGAGGCTGAATAAGCCTCCTCTTTTGCAATCAGATGGATGCAGCCGGGCGGAACGGAGTATGATTATGAAGCTTAATATTGCAGTGATTTCGGGAGACGGGATTGGCCCGGAGATTGTCGCAGAGGCAAAAAAAGTTCTTGAACGTGTTCTCGAAAAATATGGCCATTCCATCACTTACCATGACGTTTATATGGGCGGATGTTCCATCGACCGCTTCGGCGTACCGCTGACGGATGAAGCAGTCAGAACCGCAAAGAACTGCAGCGCTGTCCTGATGGGTTCCATCGGCGGAGATGCCAACACTTCTCCGTGGTACCGCCTTCCACCGGAAAAACGGCCGGAAGCTGGTCTTCTCCGGATTCGAAAGGAACTCGGCCTCTTCGCCAATCTGCGTCCGGCTTACCTGTTTCCGGAGCTGGCAGATTCCTGCCCGCTGGCCGATAAAAATGGGAAGGCGAGAAATTTTGACCTCATGATTGTGCGGGAACTGACCGGCGGTCTTTACTTCGGCGCCCGTCACACAGAGGAAAAAGACGGTATCGTGACTGCCGTGGATACTGCCGTCTACCGCAATACGGAAATTCGCCGCATTGCCCGGACTGCCTTTGAAGCGGCGGAACGCAGACACGGGAAGGTGACCAGTGTAGACAAGGCGAATGTACTGGATACTTCGAGGCTGTGGCGCCGCGTTGTGGCGGAAACCGCGAAGGAATACCCGAATGTAACACTGGAAAACATGCTGGTTGACAACTGTGCGATGCAGCTGGTGCGGGAACCGGAGCAGTTCGATGTCATCCTGACTGGGAACATGTTCGGCGACATACTGTCGGATGAGGCAAGCATGATCACAGGTTCCATCGGCATGCTGTCCTCCGCTTCCCTGAATGAGACAAGCTTCGGCCTGTACGAACCCAGTCATGGCTCGGCACCGGATATCGCCGGCAGGGATCTGGCCAATCCGATCGCAACCATTCTATCGGCAGCCATGATGCTGCGGTACAGCTTTGATCTGCAGCAGGAGGCTGACGAGATGGAACGCGCCGTACGGGCGGCGCTGTCTGACGGATACCGCACAGCAGATCTGCTTCCGAAAGATCCGGAGGAGGCAGCCGCACTGCATCTCGTCCACTGTTCAGAGATGGGCAGTGTGATCGCGGAGCGTATCTGAAATCGATAAAAAGGAGATTATGATAATGATCAGTGACAGAGTGAAGGTTGGTGTTCAGCAGGCTCCCCACAGAAGCCTTTTCAATGCCCTCGGATTTACGGAAGAGGAAATGAAGAAGCCGCTCATCGGAATTGTCAGTTCCTACAATGAAATTATTCCGGGCCATATGAATCTGGATAAGATCACGGAGGCAGTAAAGCTCGGTGTTGCCGAGGCCGGAGGTATGCCTGTTGTCGTCCCCGCCATCGCGGTCTGCGACGGTATTGCGATGGGACATGTCGGCATGAAATATTCCCTGGTGACCCGCGATCTGATCGCGGACTCCACGGAGTGCCTGGCCAAGGCACATGGTTTTGACGGCCTTGTGATGATTCCAAACTGTGACAAGAATGTCCCGGGTCTTCTGATGGCAGCAGCACGCATCAATATCCCAACCATTTTTGTCTCCGGCGGGCCCATGCTGGCCGGCCATGTAGACGGCAGAAAGCGGAGTCTCTCCTCTATGTTTGAGGCTGTCGGCGCTTACGATGCAGGCAAAATTGATGCAGCCGAGCTCCGCAACTTTGAGGAAAATGTCTGTCCGACCTGCGGGTCCTGCTCCGGAATGTACACAGCCAATTCGATGAACTGTCTCACCGAGGCCATCGGGATGGGACTTCGCGGAAACGGAACGATCCCTGCGGTATACAGTGCCAGAATCCGTCTTGCCAAGCACGCCGGCAATCAGATCATGACGCTGGTGAAGAACGATGTCCGCCCGAGGGACATCATGACAAAAGAGGCCTTCCTCAACGCGCTGACGGTGGATATGGCACTCGGCTGCTCCACGAATACGATGCTGCATCTTCCGGCCATTGCGCATGAGGCCGGCATAGAGATCAACATGGAGATCGCAAACGAGGTGTCCGCGCGCACGCCGAATCTGTGCCATCTGGCTCCTGCAGGCCCGACCTATATGGAGGATCTCAATGAGGCCGGCGGCGTCTATGCAGTCATGAAGGAGCTTGCGAAGAAGGATCTTCTTTCTCTTGATCTTCCTACCGTCACCGGGAAAACCATGAGGGAGAATATTGAGAATGCAGTCAACCGCAATCCGGAGGTAATCCGGCCGATTGATCATCCCTATATGCCGAACGGCGGCATTGCTGTTCTGAAAGGGAATCTGGCTCCCGACACCGGTATTGTCAAGCGTTCCGCCGTTGTCCCGGAAATGATGGTCCACGAGGGACCTGCGCGCGTATTCGACTGCGAAGAGGATGCCATCAAGGCCATCACCACCGGCAAGATTGTCCCCGGGGATGTCGTTGTCATCCGCTACGAAGGACCGAAGGGCGGACCGGGCATGCGCGAGATGCTCAATCCAACCTCCGCCATCGCCGGCATGGGACTTGGCAGCACGGTGGCACTGATCACAGACGGACGGTTCTCTGGGGCGTCGAGAGGCGCTTCTATCGGGCATGTCTCTCCGGAGGCAGCCGTGGGAGGACCGATTGCCCTGGTGCGCGAGGGAGACCGGATTTTGATCGATATTCCGAATAACCGGCTTGAACTCAAGGTGTCCGATGAGGAACTTGCCCGGAGAAAAGCAGAATGGAAACCGCGCCAGCCAAAGATCACAGACGGATATCTGCGCCGTTACTGCGCCCTTGTCACAAGCGGCAATACAGGCGCAATTCTGAAGCTGCCGGACGAACAATAAGAGGGAGATCGTCATGAAGCTTACCGGAGCAGAAATCGTCGTACAGTGCCTGCTCGAACAGGGCGTTGATACGGTATTCGGATATCCCGGCGGAACAATCCTGAATGTTTATGACGCATTATACAAGAATCAGGATAAAATCCGTCACATTCTGACAAGCCATGAGCAGGGCGCGGCGCACGCGGCGGACGGTTACGCACGTGCAAGCGGAAGAGTTGGCGTATGCCTTGCCACCAGCGGGCCTGGCGCGACAAATCTTGTCACGGGGATCGCTACCGCCTACATGGACTCCGTTCCGCTGATCGCCATCACCTGCAATGTCAATCTTCCCCTGCTGGGAAAGGATACGTTCCAGGAGGTAGATATTGTCGGGATCACCATGCCGATCACAAAGCATGGCTATATTGTCAAGGACGTTCATGTTCTGGCGAAGACCATCCGCAGAGCATTCCGCATTGCGGCAAGCGGCAGACCAGGTCCTGTCATCATCGATATCACCAAGGATGTTACTGCGGCTTCCTGTGAATATGAGCCGGAAAAGCCCGTGCCGTTCTGCCGGAAGGCTCAGTACAGCGAGTCTGATCTGGACACCGCGGTCCGTATGATTGAAGAGGCGAAGAGACCTTTCCTCTATGTCGGCGGCGGATGTGTCATCTCAGGCGCCTCTGCGCAGGTGAAAACACTGGTGGAGCGGATTGATGCGCCTGTCGGCGAAACGCTTATGGCACAGGGGGTATTTGACCAGCACGACCCTCATTACACCGGCATGATTGGCATGCATGGGACAAAAACATCCAACTATGCAGTAAGCCACTGTGATCTTCTGATCACCCTCGGCGCGCGGTTCTCTGACCGCGTCACGGGAAATGCCAGCCTCTTTGCGTCACAGGCCAGAATTCTTCAGATCGATATTGATGCTGCGGAAATCAATAAGAATGTGAGAGTGGATGCGGCTGTTATCGGCGATGCAGCGGAAATTCTGGAAAAAATCAATTGCCGTCTTTCTGCCGTGTCTCATCCGGAGTGGATGCAGGAACTTGCAGCCTATCAGAAACAGCACCCGCTGTTTTATGATCACTCCCGCCTGACATGTCCCAGAATCATGGAGGTTCTGGATGAGATGACGGACGGAAAGGCTGTCATTACCACAGATGTCGGGCAGCATCAGATGTGGGCGGCTCAATATTATACCTATTCCGAACCAAGAACTTTTCTGTCCTCCGGAGGCCTTGGTACAATGGGATACGGACTCGGCGCGGCGATCGGCGCTAAAATGGCAAGGCCTGACAAAATTGTCTGCAACATTGCCGGGGACGGCTGCTTCCGCATGAATCTCATTGAGCTTGCCACTGCAAGCCGCTACAACATCCCGGTGATCGAAATCATCATTGATAACCGTGTCCTTGGTATGGTCAGGCAATGGCAGACGCTGTTCTACGGACAGCGGTACTCACAGACCGTTCTGGAGGACAAGGTCGATTATGTTCGGACAGCGGAGGGGCTGGGATGCCGCGCATTCCGGGTGACAACAGAGGAAGAGCTCCGCGCCGCCCTTAAGGCGGGCCTGCGGCAGGAGGGACCGGTCGTCCTGGACTGCTGCATTGACAAGGATGACAGTGTTTATCCTATGGTATCCCCGGGCGCATCCATCGATCAGGCATTTGATGCCTCCGATCTGAAGAAATGATCTGGCTATTATCATCACGCTGCTTCCTATGACAGATTTTGAGGAGATTTTGAGTAGATTATGAAAAATTCAGTTCGCACGCTGTGTCTCTCTGCAAGAACAGCAGCGCTGACAGCGGTTCTGCTGGGAAGTCTTGCCGTCATGCCGGAAATGCCTGCGGTTCATGCCGCTTCTTCGTCACCGGCATCTCAGACGGTCTCCGGGTCGGCGTCTGTCAGTACCGGGAAGGAAGCCTGGGCAGGGTTTCCGCGCGTCAGCCCGGCTGCCCTTGCGTCTGTTCATCTCACCTATGATCTTGGGGGAGGGCGGACCTATGTACTGGATAAGAATGATGCCCCCGCACTGCTGATCACGAATGCAGATGGAACACCTTTCATGGACCCGGATACAGGCTCCTACATCATCAATCCGCTGGCAGTACAGACTCTGCTGAAGAATCTCAATCCCTACGTTGCCTCGTCTGTGCCGAATGGAAATGCATTTCTCACGACGAGCGGCAGACTGCTGACCTTTACTAAAATCAAGACCACAGGCAGAGAGGTAAACTATCAGGCGGAGAGCAATTACCTTGTGACAGCGCTCTGCAGTGGCGCCACGGCGGCACATCCACTGACCACCCGGGACACATACAATATCGGCGACACCTATGTTGAGATCGACATGACCAATCAGATGCTGTATTACTATCAGGACGGCATCTGCGCTCTCTCCACGCAGATTGTCACCGGCAATACGTCGAACGGACATGCGACGCCGCAGGGCGTTTTCAAGGTGCTTAACAAAGTACGGGACACGAACCTGATAGGGAAGGATTACGTCTCTCACGTCGACTACTGGGTCCCCATCATCGGCAACTCCATCGGAATCCATGATGCCACCTGGCGCAGCCGGTTCGGCGGAGATATTTTTGAGACCGGCGGTTCGCACGGCTGCATCAATGTCCCGCTGGAAAATATGAAGATTCTGTACCCGATCCTGACGGTCGGAACACCGGTTGTCGCGTTTTACTGATTTTGCATGTGAAACAGGCACATTTTCTCCGGCTGCCGCCTGCCTGACGGCAGCACAGGGATGTGCTGAATTATAAAAGCAGTATTTGATGAGGGAGGAATTCCATGGCACGTGTGTACAATTTTTCTGCTGGTCCGGCGATGCTGCCGGAAGAGGTTCTGAAGCGGGCAGCTGCTGAGATGCTGGACTATCACGGGAGCGGACAGTCCGTGATGGAAATGAGCCACCGCAGCGCCATTTTTCAGGGAATTATTGATCAGGCGGAGCAGGACATCCGCGATCTCATGGGCATTCCGGATAATTATGAGGTTCTGTTCCTTCAGGGCGGCGCCTCGCAGCAATTTGCAATGATCCCGATGAACATCATGAAGCACCGGAAGGCAGCCTACATCATCACCGGAAACTGGGCGAAAAAGGCCTGGCAGGAAGCTCAGCGCTACGGAGATGCTGTGGCCGTCGCCTCCTCTGCGGATCAGACGTTCTCCTATATTCCTGACTGCAGCGATCTTCCGATCCCGGAGGATTCTGACTATGTCTACATCTGCCAGAATAATACGATTTATGGAACGACCTATCACAAGCTGCCGAATACAAAGGGACATGTCCTGGTATCAGATGTCTCCTCCTGCTTCCTGAGCGAACCGGTACATGTGGAGGACTATGGTATTATCTACGGCGGGGTGCAGAAGAACATCGGCCCGGCCGGCATGGTCATTTCTATCATCCGCAAGGATCTGATCCCGGAAGAACCGGCAGTGGAAAACACGCCGACCATGCTCCGGTTCAAAACCCATGCGGATGCGCATTCGCTCTATAACACCCCTCCCTGCTGGACGATCTATATCTGCGGTCTGGTGTTCCAGTGGCTGAAGGAAATGGGCGGTCTGTCTGCCATGAAGGAACGCAATGAGAAAAAAGCAAAGCTTCTCTATGATTTTCTGGATCAGTCCAGTCTTTTCCATGGCACGGTAAGACCTCAGGACCGCTCACTCATGAACGTTCCATTTGTCACAGGCAATAAGGAGACGGATGCCGCATTTGTCGCAGAGGCAGAACAGAACGGTCTGGTCAATATCAAGGGCCATCGCAGCGTCGGCGGAATGCGGGCATCCATTTACAACGCGATGCCGTACGAGGGTGTCGAGAAGCTGGTTGAATTCATGGACCGGTTTGAGAAGGCACACCGCTGACCCGGAAACAGATTTGCAAGATACATTTTATCAATCGGGCTGACGCAGCAGAAGGAGGACTGACGCAGATGTTCAAATATGCTTGTCTCAATAACATTTCCCAGACGGGGCTGGATCGTTTTTCGGACCTTTATGAGAAAACGGAGGATCCGGCAGAAGCCCAGGGACTGCTGGTTCGGAGCGCAAAGCTTCACGACATGGAATTTTCAGATAATCTTCTCGCCATTGCAAGGGCAGGCGCCGGCGTCAATAACATTCCGCTGGACCGGTGCGCCAGCAGGGGCATCGTTGTCTTCAATACGCCCGGTGCCAATGCAAACGGGGTAAAGGAGCTTGTCATTGCCGGTATGCTGCTTGCATCGAGGGATATTGTGGAGGGCGTGGACTGGGTCCGCTCCAACTGGAATAATCCGGATATTGTCCAGCAGGTTGAAAAAGAGAAAAAACAGTTCGCGGGGACGGAGCTGGAGGGAAAGAAGCTGGGCATCATCGGCCTTGGCGCAATCGGCGTCCGCGTGGCTAACGCAGCAGTGTATCTCGGCATGGACGTCTATGGCTATGATCCTTTTGTCGGCGTGGACAATGCATGGCACCTTTCCCGAAAGGTAACCCATGTGACCGACATCAACGAGCTATACCGCAGCTGCGATTTTATTACCATTCATGTGCCTGCCATGGATTCAACCAGAGGATATATCTCCAGAGAGGCCATTTCCCTGATGAAGCCGGGCGTCATCGTGCTGAATATGGCACGCGACGTACTTGTGGACGAAAAGGCGATGATCGAAGCGATCGATGCAGGCAAAGTCCGCCGGTATGTCTCGGATTTTCCGAACCCTACCGTAGCGGGACACCGCGGCTGTATTACGACTCCTCATCTCGGCGCCTCGACAGAGGAATCAGAGACCAACTGCGCCGTGATGGCAGTGGACGAGCTGAGAGACTATCTGGAGAACGGCAGCATTGTCCACAGTGTCAATTATCCGGAGTGCAGCGCAGGTGTCTGCGAGCATGCCGGCCGGGTAGCAATTTTTCACAGAAACATTGCCAATATGATCACGCAGTTCACCTCTGTGTGCGGCGATGCCGGCATCAATATTGCTGAAATGACCAATAAGTCCAAAGGAGACGTTGCCTACACACTGATGGATCTCGATACACCCGTCACACCGGAGGTCATCACTCGTCTCAGCAGCGTCGACAATGTGTTCCGTGTCCGCGTCATCAAATAACAGCACAGGCGGGGAGGCCTTATCACCATGGCTGACATCAAACCTTTTGCAGCATTCCGGCCAAGGCACGGAATGGAACAGACAATCGCCGCTCTTCCATATGATGTGTACAGCAGCGACGAAGCCCGCGCTTATACCAGGGAGCATCCTCAGTCCTTTCTTGCGATCGACCGCGCCGAGACCCAGCTGCCGGAGGGAACCCCTTTCGATGCGCCCCAGGTTTATCTTCGCGCGCGGGATCTCCTGGCTGATGCCATCGCGCGCGGAGATTTTGTCCAGGATCCCAGACCTTACTATTACATTTATGAGCAGACCTTTGCGGGGCGGACTCAGACCGGCATAGTTGCCTGTGCATCCATTGACGATTATCTGCATGGTGTCATCCGCAAGCACGAAAACACCCGGGAGGACAAGGAGCAGGATCGAATCCGTCATGTGGATACCTGTAATATGCAGACCGGACCGATTTTTCTGGCTTACCGCGGCAATGAGACCATCCGGGAAATTGTCAACGCCAACCGGAACGATGAGCCGATCTGCGACTTCGTTTCGGATGGAGGCGTTCGCAACCGCGTTTTTCTCATCTCTGACCGCAATGAATGTGTGCTGATCGAGCATTGTTTCAGGAATATCAATGAGATCTACATTGCTGACGGACATCATCGGTGTGCATCGGCGGTCAAGGTCGGTCTGAAACGGCGTGAGGAACGCAGGACGGGACAAAAATCGGAACGAATCTCGTTCGGGCACCGGTCAATTCAGAATGATCTCTTCCGGCAGGGCGTCGAGGAATCTGATTATTTTCTCTCTGTCCTGTTTCCGGATGAAGAGCTGTCTATCATGGATTATAACCGTGTCATCCGGGACCTGGACGGCCTTGATTCTGAAGCATTTCTGTCCCGCATCCGTGCCGCAGGTTTTCATGTAGAAGGACCTGTGACTGCACCGGTGCATCCTGCAGAGCGAGGAGAGTTCGGACTGTGCCTCGCGGACGGCTGGTATGCTCTCAGGGCTGACAGCTCTCTGCGAAGTGATGATCCGGTGAGAGACCTTGATGTCTCCATTCTGCAGGACCATATCCTGGGCCCGATTCTCGGTATAGGAGATCCAAGGACCGATAACCGGATCGATTTCGTCGGTGGAATCCGCGGCCTTGGAGAACTGGAGCGAAGAGTCCGCACAGACTGCGCCGCGGCATTCTCTATGTATCCGACGTCGATACAGGAGCTCTTCGCTGTCGCTGACGCCGGCCGCCTGATGCCTCCCAAATCAACCTGGTTTGAACCCAAGCTGCTCAGTGGATTGTTTCTTCATGCGCTTTAACCGGGTTTTCTGCGCGGAGGCCGCAGAAACTGCGGCAGGGGGATCACGATGAATAAAAAATTATATAAAATGATGAACTGGCCAGAAATCGAGTCTGTCATCTATTCCGATGGAGATCGCCCGGATCTGCTTCTGGGCGCACATGATCAAAATGGCGGTGTCCTGATTCAGACATTTCGTCCCGGTGTCAATCGCATCACGGTCGTCCTGGAGCGGCAGGACGGAGCAGATCGGACAGGCGCACGGGCGAGAATTCCCATGGAACTGGCAGATGAGGATGGGTTTTATGCCTGCTTTCTGCCGGGGAAAAAAGCGGCCGAGCTGCGTTATCACTATGAGATCACCACAAAGGACGGCTCGGTCACTGTAGTACAGGATCCTTACCGCTTTCCTTTTTACTTCCGTGAGGAGGACGAGCGGGCATTGTCTGCCGGCAGCCATTCCTCACTTTATGAGCGGCTGGGTGCACATCCTATGCAGTACGACGGTGTCGACGGGACCTGGTTCGCCTGCCTTGCTCCCTCGGCGTCACGGGTCAGTGTCGTGGGAGATTTCAATGGGTGGGATGCCAGGACACATCAGATGAGCCGGTTCGAGGACACTGGGATTTTCGGTATTTTTGTGCCAGGAGTTCCGGCAGGGGCCGCCTATCAGTTTGAAATCCGGGCAAAGTCAGGTATTACTTCCCTGCGAAGTGATCCCTTTGCTTTTGCTGTCAAGGGCGATAATTCCGGTCAATGTGTTGTCACACCGCTCAGCGGTTTCCCCTGGAAAACACTAAATCCAGCGCCGGCAGCCACGACTCCGGAGGGAAGACGGACACCGCTTTCCGTCTATCATTTTGATCCTTCTGCCTTCGGCACCTTTGAGGAAGCAAAGGACGTGCTGCCGGATTATGTCTCCTCACTCGGCTTCGATGCAGTGGCCTTCTCCCCGGTTCCGGCAGACAATAATACGCTGTTTGCTCCAGACCCACAGTTTGGCAGTCCGGATTCGCTGATGTCTCTCGTGGATGCCCTGCACGAAAAGAAGCTGCGCTGCTTCTTTACATGGAATCCTGTCTCCTTCATCCGCACGCGGAGTGGTCTTTCTCTGTTCGATGCGGCGCCGCTCTTTGAGTCGCCTGATGACAGGAGGAGAGATACCCCTGATGGAAGGAGCAGCTATTTTGACTGTGCGAATCCAGAGATCTGCAGTTTCCTTCTCTCGAATGCGCTCTTCTTCGTGCGGGTATACCACGCGGATGGTCTTCTGACGACGGATCTGTCTCCGCAGCTGTATCTGGATTACGGAAGACAGGAAATGGATCATGCCGTCAATATGTACGGCGGCGTTCAAAATCTGGAGGCAGTCGCATTTTTCAGAAACTGCAACGCGCATCTTCACAAGGAGCAGCCCGGCACCATCACGATCGCTGAGACCGACTCTGTCTGGTCCGGCGTCACCGGAAATCAGGAAGACAGCTCCCTCGGGTTTGATTATAAGCTGCACACGGCATTCCGCGATGCACTGGTGCGGTATCTCAGGACGGACCCGCTGTTCCGCAGGGGAAAACACAACCTTCTTCTGGAGGACATGGTCTATCAGTATACGGAGCAATATATGCTGCCGTTTCTCGCGCAGGATATGGGGCCTTCCAGACGGACCATTCTGGATGCTCTGCCGGGGGAAAATGAAGAAACAAAGTATGCCTCGCTGCGCCTGCTGATCGCATCGATGATGGTGCATCCGGGTGCAAAAATTCTGAATCTCGGAGAGACACTTGCCGATGTGAGGGCTGCTCTGGACAACGGAAAGCATCATACTGCCGCTGCGACGCCGGCAGAAGGCCTTGGCGTGATGACAGCTGCGCTCAATCATCTCTATCATCAGGATCGCGCCTTTTATGAAAATGATGATCATCCAGATGGATTTGAATGGATTAGGCAGATGGCCAATGATCAGAATATGCTTTGTTTTCTCCGAAAGGGATCGCACCCGGATGATTTCGCTTACATTGCGGTCAATTATTCCGGAGCTGCCTGGCAGATCCGTGCCGGTGTGCCTTATGCCGGATCATACCGCAGGATCTTCAGTAGCAGTGCACCGCTCTATGGAGGAACCGGGACTGAGAAGCAGGAACGGGCTGAGGCTGAGCCCGCGGAAATGGACGGGCGCAGCCATTCCATGGAATTCTCCGTGGACCCGCTTTCTCTTTCCATCTTCCGGTATCATACGTGACGAATAGAAATTTGAGGACTTCTAAAAAACTTCTTGCATAAGCGGGGCATTATCCGTATAATAATATTCGCGTCGGCCGGAAGATGGCCGGCCAGGCTGGAATGGCGCAGCTGGTAGCGCAACTGATTCGTAATCAGTAGGTCGCCGGTTCGAATCCGGCTTCCAGCTCATTTGTCTGCGAGAGCCCTGCAGAGCGTATAGCTTCTGCGGGGCTCTATGTGTATCCAGGGGTTTGATGCAGCAGTATCAAACCAGAATCATCTGTTCAGCATCGGTTTTTATAAAAGGAGAGCGCTATGGCACAACTCTGGGGAGGACGGTTCACCAAGCCGACTGATGAGCTTGTCAATGAATTCAATGCATCGATCCGCTTCGACAGGCGGCTGCTTCGGGAAGATATCGAAGGCTCACTGGCCCACGCGGCAATGCTGGGCAGACAGGGAATCCTGACATCGGAGGAGACAGCACAGATTACAGAAGGACTGCACGGGATTCTCCACGACGTGGAGAGCGGTCATCTTCCCATCACGGATGAATATGAAGATGTGCACAGCTTTGTGGAGACAAATCTCATCGACCGCATCGGAGACACCGGGAAAAAGCTGCACACCGGCAGAAGCCGAAATGATCAGGTGGCTCTCGATATGCGCATGTACATCCGGCGTGAGACAGATGCGGTCAGAGCTGAACTGGACGCCCTGCTCGGGACGCTCCTTTCCATCATGCGGCAGAACACGGAAACCATCATGCCGGGATTCACTCACCTGCAGAAAGCACAGCCCACCACTCTGGCTCATCACATGGGAGCGTATTTTGAAATGTTCCGGCGCGACATCACCCGCCTGTCCGACTGCCGGAACCGACTCAATGAATGTCCGCTGGGCGCGGGTGCCCTTGCCGGGACGACTTATCCTCTCGACCGTTCCTACACGGCTGAGCTTCTGGATTTTGACCGTCCAACCCGCAACAGCATGGATTCCGTATCCGACCGGGATTATCTCATTGAATTTTTAAGCGATCTTTCCATGATCATGATGCATTTGTCCCGATTCAGCGAGGAGATTATTCTCTGGAACTCGAATGAATATCAATTCGTAGAACTGGATGATGCCTATTCCACCGGAAGCAGTATCATGCCGCAGAAGAAAAACCCGGATATCGCCGAGCTGGTGCGCGGCAAAACAGGCCGCGTATACGGCTCCCTGATGAGTCTGCTCACCACGATGAAGGGCATTCCGCTGGCTTATGACAAGGATATGCAGGAAGACAAGGAAGTGGCCTTTGATGCGATCGATACCACACTGCATTGTATTCATTTGTTCCGCGGTATGCTGGAAACCATCACTTTCCGGAAGGAGGTAATGCGCCGGAGCGCGGCCAGAGGATTCACCAATGCAACGGATGCGGCTGACTATCTTGTCGGAAAGGGAATTCCTTTCCGTGACGCACACGCCGTTGTCGGCCGTCTTGTTTTGTACTGCATCAGTCAGAACAAATCCATCGAGGAATTGTCGCTGAAAGAGCTGCAGGCGCTCCATCCTTCCTTCGGGCCGGATCTATATGATGTGATCCGGTTGGAAAACTGTGTCGCAAAGCGTCTCACAACCGGTGCACCAGGTCCGGACGCGATGAAGGAGGAAATCCGGGAATGTGAGGCATTCTTGTCTGCGGAGAAATCTGAGAATCCGGATGCAGCATCAGATGAAAACGGGAAATGAGCTGCCACCGTGCATGCCTGCATGCACGTGATGACAGGACTGATTGATACGCCTCACATGAGGCATGAATGCATTTTCACAACAGGAGGTTTCCTATGAGTGACAAATTACGCGTGGCGGTTCTTGGCGGTACAGGTATGGTTGGACAGCGGTTCATAACCCTGCTGGCAAACCATCCATGGTTCGAGGTGACGACCATTGCAGCCAGCCCCAGATCAGCCGGCAAAACCTATGCAGAAGCAGTGGACGGGCGCTGGAAGCTGGGCGATATTCCTGTGCCGGAACAGGCAAAGAACATCGTGGTAAAAAGCGTTGAAGATGTAGAGGAAGTCACACGGGATGTTGATTTCTGTTTCAGCGCTCTTAATATGCCCAAGGACGAGATCCGCGCTCTGGAGGAAACCTACGCCAAAACAGAGACCCCGGTTGTTTCTAACAACAGCGCACACCGCTGGACGCCGGACGTCCCCATGATCATCCCGGAGATCAATCCGGAGGCTTCCGATGTAATCCCGTGGCAGAGAAAGCGCCTCGGAACCACCCGCGGCTTCATTGCAGTCAAGCCGAACTGTTCCATCCAGAGCTATACGCCAGCCCTCGCAGCCTGGAAGGAGTTTGACCCGTATGAGGTCCTTGTGACAACATATCAGGCAATTTCCGGTGCGGGCAAGAATTTTGGCGACTGGCCGGAGATGAACGGCAATGTCATTCCCTTCATCAGCGGGGAAGAAGAGAAGAGCGAAAAGGAGCCGCTCCGCATCTTCGGTCACATTGAGAATGGCGCCATTGTTCCGGCAGACGCGCCGCTCATTACAAGTCAGTGTCTCCGGGTTCCGGTGCTCTACGGGCATACTGCAGCGGTATTCGTCCGGTTCCGCGAGAAGCCATCCAGAGATGAGCTGATTGCAAAGCTCCGGAACTTCCGGGGCCTTCCGCAGCAGCTTGGCCTGCCGAGTGCACCTGCTGCCTTCATTCAGTATCTCGAGGAGGATGACCGCCCTCAGGTCCGCCTCGATGTAGACTATGAACGCGGCATGGGCATTTCTATCGGACGTCTTCGTCCGGATACTATTTTTGACTGGAAATTTGTCGGACTTTCCCACAATACGATCCGCGGCGCCGCCGGCGGGGCAGTGGAGTGCGCAGAGCTCCTGAAAGTTCAGAATTACATTACACGGAAATAACGTTTTCATACCAGAGGATTGCATGCCAGGAAAACGAGTTTTTATCGCTGAAAAACCCAGTGTCGCCCGTCAGTTTGCTGACGCCCTGGGCATCTCTTTTCGATCCCGTGACGGTTATCTGGAATCTCCGGACACCATCGTCACCTGGTGTGTCGGTCACCTTGTCACCATGTCCTACCCGGATGCATATGACGAGAAATACCGCCGCTGGTCCTTTGAGACGCTTCCATTTCTTCCGGAGACGTATCGCTATGAGGTCATCGATTCCTGCAGGAAGCAGTACGAAGTCGTGAAGCGGATCCTGACTTCACCGGACGTCGATACAATCTATATCTGTACCGATTCCGGACGGGAAGGAGAGTATATATATCGTCTCGTAGCCATGGAGGCCGGCGTGACCGGAAAACGCCAGCTCAGAGTCTGGATTGATTCTCAGACCCGGGAAGAGGTTCTTCGCGGTATCCGAGAGGCAAAGGACGATTCCGCCTATGACTGTCTCGGAGATGCCGCTTTCCTTCGTGCGAAGGAAGACTACCTGATGGGGATCAATTTCTCGAGGGCACTTACGCTCCGTTATGGATATACTCTGAAAAACTTTCTCGGCGCGGATCGGTGTGTTATCGCTGTCGGCCGCGTCATGACGTGCGTTCTTGGCATGGTTGTCAGACGGGAGCGTGAAATCCGGTCTTTCCAGAAAACATCCTATTACCGCATTCAGGTTATGCTCGCTCTGCCACAGAAGAAGGCGGATGAAGAAAAGGAAAGTGCAGATCACACGCCTGTGTTTCGGGCTGACTGGCATAGAAGTGACAGCTCCGTGATTCAGGCAGACGACCCGCGCCTCTATGGAACAACCGGATTTCTGAAAAAAGAAGATGCCTTCGCCCTGATTCATTATCTGCAGACAGGAGAGTTTCCCTCCTCATCTGTCTTTCTGCCTTTATCTGAGGATCCTGACGGCACTGCTCATTTTGGCCCCTCCGTCATGGATGCACCCGGCACGCCGTGTGTGGAAACCATCACCCGGAAAAAGGAGAAAAAAAGACCGCCGCTTCTATATAATCTGGCAGAACTGCAAAATGACTGCTCCCGCTTTTTCAGAATCAGTCCTGATCAGACACTCGATGCAGCACAGGAATTATATGAAAAGAAGCTGACTACTTATCCAAGAACGGATGCCCGAGTGCTTTCCTCTGCAGTCGCAAAGGAGATTACGAACAACCTGAATGGACTGTTCCGGGATCCCGCTTATAAACCGTATGTGCAGGAAATCGCCTCGCTGGGCACTGCTCCGGGAATCGGGAAGACACGCTATACGGATGATAAAGCGATCACGGATCATTACGCGATCATTCCAACGGGACAGGGGCAGCAGGCGCTTTCTTCGCTGTCTCCAGTCGTCCGAAATGTATATGAACTCATCGTCAGACGCTTCCTTGCGATCTTCTATCCGCCTGCTGTCTTTGATAAAATGTCTCTGCAGGTCCGCATCCGCACGGAATTATTCTCTGCGTCTGTGAAAACATGCGTGGAAGAGGGGTATCTGAAGGTGCTGCGCTATTCATTTTCCAGAAAAAAGGCAGCGGCAGATGAGGGGAAGAATGCCACCCGTTCCTCATCCGGGGAACACCAGGACGAAGAACAGGACAGTCAGGATCCTTCCCTTTCGACAGCTTTCGCCGGAATGAAAAGGGGAATGCGGCTGCGCCCGGATGGCTTTCTCTGCCGGACTGGGGAGACGAAACCGCCTGCCCGTTACAATTCCGGAAGCATGATTCTGGCAATGGAAAATGCAGGTCAGCTGATCGAAGAGGAAGAGCTCCGGGAGCAAATCCGCGGCAGCGGCATCGGAACCAGCGCGACAAGAGCGGAAATACTAAAGAAGTTGGTACAGAACCGGTACCTGTCCCTTGCGCGGAATACACAGATCATCACACCCACTCAGCTTGGAGAAATGGTCTACGATACGGTTTCCTGCTCTCTTCGCCCACTTCTTGATCCCAGACTCACCGCCAGCTGGGAGAAGGGCCTGTCCGGTGTTGCCGCCGGTACGGTATCCAGGGCAGAATATATGGAGAAGCTTACCGATTTTGTCACCCGGCGGACGAACCATGTAAAATCGACAGATTACCGTGCCGCACTGACTGAGCAGTTCAGGCAGATTTCCCGTTTTTATCACGGAAAAGAACAGAGCAGTCAGAGAGCATCCACAGCTACTCATGGTGCAAAACGCACAAAGAAAAGCAGTGCCGCAGGAACAGGCGGCAGAAAGGAAGAATAAGATGGCAATCCAGGATTACACCTGCAGTGCATTGTTCGATATGAAAGAGTCCATCGCGGCCCCTCTTTTTGATGGAGTGGTTTATCCATGGGAGATTCTCGGTGAGATAGAAGAGTTCATTCTGAAACTCGGACCAACACTGCCAGAGGATCGCTTTGAAAAGCGCGGCGAAAACATCTGGGTGGCCCGCTCCGCCAGAATTTTCGACAGCGCCTCTATCACAGGTCCGTGCATCATCGATGAGAACGCAGAAATCCGGCAGTGTGCATTCATCCGCGGCAAGGCGGTCGTCGGGAAGGGGTGTGTTGTCGGCAATTCCTGTGAACTCAAGAATGCCATTCTTTTTAATCACTGCGAGGTCCCTCATTTTAACTATGTGGGAGACAGCGTTCTGGGTTTCCATGCGCATATGGGAGCCGGGGCCATTACCTCCAACATCAAGAGCGACCGCACGAATGTCGTTGTCCGCGATGGAAAAGAAGAGTTTGCCACCGGACTCCGCAAAATGGGCGCCATGCTCGGAGACTATGTCGAGGTAGGATGTAATTCTGTGCTCAATCCCGGGACAGTCATAGGACGCCACAGCAATATTTATCCTCTTTCTATGGTGAGAGGATGCGTGCCTGCAGAGCATATCTACAAAAGCCGGAACGAAGTGATCCTGAAGCACAAACAGTCAGTATAAAGAAGATGTCTGTCAAAATCAGTCAGAAAGGAGGCTTCATGCCAAGCACCGATCTTGCAGTCGTGCAGTTATTATGGGACCTGATCAATCAGAAAACCGGAGAACTCGGCAAGGTTGATTTCCTTCCGCAAAAACCTCCCTTTGATTTCCAGTCTCCGGTGGAACAGCCCTTTCCGCGCAGTACGCCGGAAGAGCAGGGAGTAGACTCTTCGTATTTGCGATGCTTTGTCTCCGAACTGGCAGCTCATGCTTCGATTCACATGCATCAGATAATGGTCCTTCGCCACGGTCATGTCATCTATGAGGGAGGGTTTGATCCTTATCCCGCCGGCATCTGGCACGCCACCTATTCCATGTGCAAGAGCTTCACTGGCATGGCAGTTGGACTTCTGATCGGCGATGGAAAACTATCCCTGGATGACCGGCTTGTTGAACTGCTTCCGGATCAATGGGCAGCAGCCCATGCACCGCTCCTTTCCCTGCTCCGATACCGTGAAATCATGGTGCGCCATCTTCTCACAATGTCAACCGGCGTCGCCTTTAATGAAGCCGGAGCCATCTCTGGCAACGACTGGGTGAAAAACTATTTTGAATCCGGCGTCAAATTCCAACCGGGCACTCAGTTTGAATATAACAGCATGAATTCCCTGATGCTCTCCGCCATTGTATCCCAGATCACCGGGACTACGATGTTTGACTTTCTGAAGGAGCGTCTGTTTAACCCTATGGGAATCCGGAAGGTTTTCTGGGAAACCAGCCCGAAGGGACTGACCAAGGGCGGCTGGGGCATGTTTCTCACCGAAGAAGATGCCGCTAAACTAGGATATCTTTACATGCAGTCCGGCGTATGGAACGGAAGGCAGCTGATCTCCAGAGACTGGGTCCGGGAGGCTGTTTCCCCGCAGATTCAGACGGGTCAGGATGCAAATCCGGAGTACGGATATCATCTCTGGATGGACTGCAGGCCGGGGAGCTTCTGTTATAACGGGATGCTGGGACAGAATGTGCACTGTTACCCGGATATCGATATGGTGATTATCACCAACGCCGGAAACGCAGAGGTGTTTCAGGCGGGGGCTATGACAGATATCCTGCGGCGCTATTTTGGCCCGGTATATCATCCGGCTGACGAAGCCCTTCCGGAAAATCTGTCTGAATACCGGTCTCTGCAGCGCATGCGGGAACAACTTGCTGGTGAAACACTGCCGTACAGCATGATCGCACGCGGCGGCTGGAACCGTCATCATACAGCAGAACGGGTGTCTTCTGCGAAGCGGGTCAGGGATCTTCTCCATACTGTAAACGGTGTTACCTACCACATGAACCGGAGTGGTGTCGGACTCTTTCCGCTGATCATGCAGGTCGTCCATAATAATTACACCAACGGCATATCCGATCTGACATTTTCCTGGGAACACGGTCTCCTCACTCTGGTTTTTCAGGAGGGAGCGCAGAAACATTGCATTCCGGTGGGCTTTGAGAGAGGCAGGCAGGCAAACCTCAACATGAACGGGGAAGATTATCTCGTGAGTACAAAGGGACGCTTTTCTATGAATGAGGATGAGGTTCCGGTCCTGTCTCTTCAGATCGCATTTCCTGAGGAAGCGACAGAGCGTCAGCTGAAAATCGTCTTTACCAATCCGGACCAGATTGCACTTCACTGGAACGAATCTCCAGGAGATGTGATCATTGCCAGCACCATCGAGCAGATAACCATTGGGTCCGGAAACGCGAATCCGATCATGGAAAATCTGTTCAGCCACATGAATCCTGACATCATGCAGCGAACGCTGCAGAGTGCCATTCAGCCGGTTGTGACGGC
Organism: uncultured Lachnospiraceae bacterium; assembly: GCA_900320025.1. GTDB lineage: Bacteria > Bacillota > Clostridia > Lachnospirales > Lachnospiraceae > CAG-791. Next base: position 28,084 of record ONQW01000001.1, on the reverse strand, counting down.
GGAAAGAGAGTGAAGATGGACCCTGCGGTTCTTACATTTCTGACGGTGCTCGCCGGGCTGCTTTTTTTCTTCCTGATGATGGGAGTGCGGGATAACCGGAAAAAGGCTGCTGCCTATCTCCGGACGCTGAAGCAGCACGACGGACAATTGCCATGGAAGGAACATACCACAGAGTCTGACACGCATTTGTCCGGATATTTCCATGCCCATCCGGCACCCTTTCAGATTGATGAAAGAACTGCTGCGGATCTCGATCTGGTCTCTGTATTCCGCAGGCTTGATTACACTCAGAGTGCCGCGGGCGAGGAATATCTGTACTGGCTTCTGCGCACACCGGCACTGCAGGATGAGGACCAGACTCTCCGGGAGGAGCAAATCCAGGCAATGCAGGTCTGCAAAACAGACCGGATCGCCTTGCAGATCGCGCTGCATCAGATTGGAGGCTGCGGAAAATACTCCATCTATGATCATCTGTCTCTTCTGGACCAGGCAAAAAGAAAACATCCGGTTTCTAATTACCTGGCAATACTTCTGATTGCGCTTTCTGTCGTGGTGCTGTTGTTTCAGACAGAAGCCGGTATCGTCCTGCTTTTTGTCTCCATTGCATGGAATGTCATCACCTATTACCGGGACCGGAACCAGGTTGCTCCCTATCTCCTTTCGCTGCATTATATTCTGCGCCTGATGGATGGTGCTGACCGGCTCCGGACAATCCATTTATCCGATACACCATGTTTTGAGGAGGAGCGGGAGGAGCTGGGGAAAATAGTCGCGCAGACAGGCGGATTCCGCCGCGGCAGTTTTCTCCTCGCAGGAACAGGCAGGATGGCAGGAGGAAATCCGCTCGATATACTCTTTGACTATATCCGAATCCTGCTTCACCTTGATCTGATCAAATTTAATTCCATGATTGATCAGGCGATCCGATATCGTAGCGACATAGACCGTCTGATCACCATCATCGGGAAAATAGACAGTACAATCTCTATCGCCTGTTATCGCGATTCTCTGGGGACCTGGTGTCAGCCGAATCTGGGAGGGACAGCTTTCGAAACAAGGGAACTGGTCCACCCGCTCCTTCGCTCCCCGGTGGCAAATTCAATCACCACGGATGGATATGTTTTGCTGACCGGCTCGAATGCCTCAGGAAAATCAACGTTTCTGCGGGCTGCAGCCCTTGCAGCGCTCATGGCACAGACCATCCGCACGGTATGCGCAGCTTCCTACCGCGCGGGCTATTATCGGATATACAGTTCCATGGCGCTTCAGGATGATCTGTCCTCCGGGGAGAGCTACTATATCGTTGAGATCCGCTCCCTCAAGCGGATTCTCGATGCGGGAAAAGAGAGCAGTACCCCGGTACTCTGTTTCCTGGATGAGGTCCTGAGAGGGACCAACACAGTAGAGCGTATCGCCGCTTCCTCAGAAATTCTGCATAGTCTCCGGGAGCGTGGGATCCGCTGCTTTGCTGCCACCCATGACGTGGAGCTGACTGTCCTGCTTGAGAAAGACTACGACAATTATCACTTTGAGGAGCAGATTCAAAACGGAGATATCTCCTTTCCGTACCGTCTTCTTCCTGGTCCAGCCCGTTCCAGAAATGCGATTCGTCTGCTCGAAGCAATCGGGTATGATGAATCAATCATCCAAGCTGCGGAGAACAGAGCAGATAATTTTCTCAAGACAGGAACATGGAAATGACGACCACGTGTTTCCGTTTCACAGTGCGGCAGAAGGGTTTGGCTCTGCCTGAAAAGAGAAAATATGATGGAAATGCCTTATGTCAAAATTTACACTGACGGTGCTGCCAGAGGAAATCCGGAGGGACCCGGAGGATATGGAACCATTCTTCAATATGTGGACAAAACCGGAGCCATGCATGAAAAGGAACTCTCAGGCGGCGTTGAAAAAACTTCAAACAATCGGATGGAGCTGACAGCTGCCATTGTCGGTCTGGAGGCGCTGAGCTGTCCCTGCCGGGTTGATCTGTGGTCTGATTCCCAATATCTTGTGCATGCATTCACAGATCACTGGATAGAAGGATGGATAAAGAAGAACTGGAAAACCAGTTCGGGAGAGCCTGTGAAAAACCGGGACCTGTGGGAGCGTCTTCTGACCGCAGCAAGCCCGCACCAGGTGACATTTCACTGGGTACGCGGCCACAACGGACATCCGGAAAATGAGCGATGCGATAAACTGGCGACAGCGGCCGCAGATCAGTTCCGGCAGGGCGGATCTGCCCTGACCACCGGTGCATGAAGATGCGCGGGACAGGCAGGAACACCGGCGGATCCCGCACGCCCCAGAACAAGCCCCGCAGCACACGAATGAGGTACAGCCATGAAAGAGACAAAAACAATCCGCATCAAATACTTCAGCAGAGATATTCCGCCGCTTCAGGCAATCGGCGGAACAAAATCAGACTGGATCGATCTGCGCAGCGCAGAGGAAGTCTCCATGAAGCAGGGAGAATACCGGCTGATCCGGCTCGGCATCGGCATGATCCTGCCTGACGGCTATGAAGCTCATGTCGTACCAAGAAGCAGCACTTTTCAGAAATTCGGGATTCTTCAGACAAACAGCATGGGAGTCATCGATCAGGCCTACTGTGGAGACGGGGATGAATGGAAGTTTCCTGCCCTTGCTATGCGGGATACTGTCATTCATGTCGGAGACCGCATTTGTCAGTTCCGCATCTGCGCGCATCAGCCAGCTATTGTCTTTAATGAAGTGAGCCATCTCGGCAGCACCGACCGGGGCGGCTTTGGAAGTACCGGTTCATCCTGACGCCCCTGCAGGAGCACATTCGGGAAAATTCTCCGGAGCGGCAAATCCGGGGAAACGCAGCACAGGAATCTGCCATACAGCACGGTACGGGCCCGTGTCTGGTACTGGCTGGGCCTGGCAGCGGAAAGACTTTTGTTCTGGTACAGCATATCTCGCATCTCATCCTGAACCTTCGGGTGCCGCCTTCTTCCATCCTTGTTCTGACATTTTCCCGGGCAGCAGCGGCAGAAATGCGCGGACGTTTCCTCAAATCGACAGGGGAACGTTTTTCACTCGTCACGTTCGGCACGTTTCATGCGGTATTTTATTCCTTCGTTCGCGCCGCATCTCCGGAAAACAGCCGGCTGATCACACCGGAGCAGCGCCGGGCGGTTCTGACACACCTGCTCTCCATGGAAGGAATTGACAGCCAGTGCGAAGATCCGGACAGTCTGGCAGACGCGGCTGCTCTCGCCATTTCTCTGCTTCGGATCAGAGGAAACGATCATGCCAGGGAGAGTTCCTCTTTCCGTCTCGCCGCGGCACATTTTAAAGATCCTGCAATACCGGACAAAATCCGAAAAGGTTATGAGACCTGGATGGCAGATCATGGATACATTGATTTTGACGATATTGCTCTGCGCTGCGAATCTCTATGCCGCACACGCGCCGGCTTCCTTGAAAACCTGCAGAATCAATACAGGTATATTTTGGTGGATGAGTTTCAGGATATCAGCCCGACGCAATATCGTATTCTGCGCATGATGGCAGAAAAAGGAGAACGAAATTTCTTTGCTGTCGGAGATGACGATCAGGCAATTTACAGTTTCCGCGGTGCTTCGCCGCAAAGCTGCAGACAGTTTCTGACTGATTTCCCTGATGCGGAGCGCATTCTTCTCCGTGTCAATTACCGATGCAGCCAGCCCATTCTGGAAGCAGCAGACCTTGTGATCCGGGAGAACCGGAACCGGTTTGAGAAAAAAACCACTGCAAGCCGGGCAGACGGGAAAAAACCGGCCGTTCTTTCCTGCGCTTCCGAGGCAGAGGAAATCCGGCTTATCACCGGAATGCTGCAAGCCCGTTCCCTTAAAGAGCAGAGAAATACAGCCGTGATTCTCAGAAACCGCATTCTCGTCAATCGATTCGGAGAGGCTTTTTCCGAAGCCGGCATTCCGATCCGACAGGAAACAAATACTCCGAACCGGGAAAGGATGGAAGCGTTTCATCTTGTAGAGTCCTATTTTGCATGCGCACTTCTCATGAAAGAAAGCAGTCCGCGTCTGCCCAGACAGCATTTCTATCGCATTATGAACGTGCCGGAGCGGTACTTCTTAAGGGCCGGCATCCCGGCGGAGGGCGTCTCCTTTCCGCTCCTCGAGGACATCTACCGCGGCCAGCCTGCTATGATTCACACCATCCGCGTACTACAGCAGGACCTGATCACGCTCTCCAGACTGAAGCCGCCGCTGGCTCTCCGCTACCTCAGGCGGAGCATGGGAATCGAGCCTGCACTGTGTGAAGGAAAAGAGGAGAACCGGAGAAAAAAGATCCGCGCAGCCCTGGATGAGCTGGAGTCTCTGGGTGGAAAGGCAGGTTCCCTGCGAGAATTTTCCCGTGCTGCGTCGCAAAATGCCATTCAATATTCCTCCGGGACTGAACGGCCAGACGGCGTCCGCCTCTGTACCATGCATGCCGCGAAGGGCCTGGAATTTTCGACCGTCATTCTGCCGGATCTCGGTGAAGGAGTCATTCCATGCCGGCAGGCATCCTCTCCGGATGACATTGAGGAAGAGCGGCGCCTTCTCTATGTCGCCATGACCAGAGCGCGGGAAGAATTGATTCTTCTGTATGTCCGAGGAGGCAGAAGCAATCCGCAGCGGCCATCCCGTTTTCTGAAGCCGCTCGGCGTGGATGCCGAATATATCTGATGTCGACGAATGTGTCTGCCGCCTGCGAATATATCTGAATCCAACGAGAATGCCTGACGACGGCGCGGTCTTGGAGCCGTACCGCCTTCTGTGTTAAAATAAAAAGCTGAATAACGATTTCAAAGAGAGGCCCTCTCGAATGAAAATAGTCGCAAACAGCTATCATGTCGTGCCATCATCCAGTGTTGTTCCGGGAGTTGTCCGGGAACCGGACGGGATACGATTTACTGTTGTCATCCGCCGTGGAACACGGATGAGGGAGCAGAAAGAACCATGTCTTATTCTTATTCGGACTGATCTGCAGACAGCTGTCACGATTCCTCTGACCGAACAATACCGGATCGGAGATCTTTATTCCTGCAAGGTAATCGGACTTTCCGCCGGGCACCTTGCCTATTGTTATAAAATCGGCGAATACTATTTCAATGACCCATGCGCATCCAGCCTCGGTGCTCCCGGAAACAGCTTCTTTAAGGAGAGTCGTCTGAGTACCATTTCCGAAACACTGTCTGAAACAGGTGTCTCTCCTCTGCGCGGGAAATACGGGAACGCAGATCGTTTTGTATATCTTCTGCATGTGCGCGGTTTCACTATGGCTCACGGCAGTGGCGTTTCCAGGTCCCATCGCGGCACTTTTGCCGGTGTGACGGATAAAATTCCTTATCTAAAGGAACTGGGCGTAACCACGGTGGAACTGATGCCGATATGCGAGCTTACCACAGGAAAGAGCGGAGCAGGCCGGGGCTATCAGTCTCCTTTTTGTCTCCCGGTTAAGCGGGACGAAACGGCGGACAATGACAGTCAGAATTCTTTTCAGAAGTCTTCCGGCGTAGATTCGCTGACTCCGGAATCATCAGCAAGGGTAAATTACTGGGGATTCGGCAGCGCCTATTACTATGCACCTGCCTACAGACTGACGGTGCCGGGCACCTGCCCTTCCCGGGAGTACCTGACCATGATCGAGGCGCTGCATCGTGCCGGAATGGAGGTGGTACAGCAGTTCTGGTTCCCTCATGGCATCTCAGCGACTGCTGTGACAGAAGTCAGCCGATACTATGTGCGCCATTTTGGGATCGACGGCATCCATGTTATCGGAGCGGATATTCCTCTGGCTCAGCTCACGAAGGATGCCATTCTGGCGGATACGCAGATTTATTCCGATCATGCCGCAGAAGCACGGAACAAGGACATGTCTGCGGAAAATTATGTTCTTTCCATGCAGCTGTCACCTGACTGCCGCGGCAGTGCCACGGCTTCAGCGGGTAATCTGATGCAGACAGGAGAGGACTACCTCTATCTTGTCCGGCGCTTTGTCAAGGCGGACGATCTTGTGCTGTCCGATTTTATCGCACAGTTTCTTCATGTGCCCGAAGGCATCGGAGAGCTGCGTTTTGCTGCGAATTATCGCGGGCTTACCCTTGCTGATACCGTGACATACAGCAGAAAACACAACGAGGGCAATGGTGAGGACAACCGGGATGGCACTGACAATAATGCCAGCTGGAACTGCGGTGTGGAAGGCCCAAGCAGGAAGAAGGAAGTTCAGCAACTCCGCAAGCGCCTTATCCGCAATATGCTGACGCTTGTTCTGCTCTCCCAGGGAACGCCCATGCTGATGGCTGGGGATGAGCGCGGAAACAGTCAGATGGGAAATAACAATCCCTACTGCCAGGACAATGAAATCGGCTGGACAGACTGGAAAAACACCAGAGAGAGCCAGCATCTGCTGGCCTTTACAAGACAGCTCTCCGCGTTCAGGCGTACACACCCTGTTTTTCGCAAAACAGAGCCATTCCGGTTCACGGATTATCGTGCCCTGGGATATCCGGATCTGTCATATCACGGTAGGGATGCCTGGAAGGCAGATTTCTCCGGATACAGTCACAGCATCGGACTGTTATTCTGTGAAGATTACGAGGAAGCACAGACCGAGCAGGCACTTCGGACGGGCCGGAGGCATCTGCTTTATCTGGCACTCAATATGTACTGGCAGGAGATGACATTTGGTCTGCCCAATCTTCCCGCCGGAGAATGCTGGTACCGCATCATGGATACCAGCCGGGAAGATCCTTTTCTTCCCGATGCTGAAAAGGAACCGAACCTGCATCAGGTTACTGTAAAAGCCAGAACCATTGTTATTCTGACAAACAGATCATCGGAGAAGGCATAGTATGAAACAGCCGCCAATCACATTTGAAAAAGCCAAAGGTCATTTTTGCACGGTAACGCAGCATCGCATGGAAGTCTGCAGGAACTGCTTCCGCGTCGGACTTTACCGCCAGGGACTGGCACATGATCTTTCCAAGTACAGTCCCACTGAATTTCTGGTGGGTGCGAGATATTACACCGGGTCGGAAAGTCCGAACAATGGCGAACGCCGCGTTCTCGGATACTCCGGTGCATGGCTTCATCATAAAGGAAGGAACCGGCACCATTATGAGTATTGGCTCGACTATCCGGCGGTGCGGGGGAAAAATCCCTGCTATGTGCCGGTAAAAATGCCAGGCCGCTACGTCGTCGAGATGTTCTGCGACCGCATCGCCGCGTCGAAAACGTATCACGGCAGCGCGTATCAGGACAGCGATCCTCTCACTTACTATCGGAAAGGGCAGACCGCTGCATTCCTTCATCCGGATACTGCAGCATTGCTTGAGAAACTTCTCATCATGCTGGCTGAGAAGGGGGAGGACCAGACCTTTCGATATATCCGCAGGCGGCTTCACAAGAAACCGTTCCGGGGAGGGATGCGTCCTCATGGCAGACAACAGACGCTTTGAATCGGCCAGATTGCGGGTTCTCACGGAACTGGAGCGGCAGCGGCATGGCATCGGTATGCAGAAGGAAAAAACGCTGCATGCGATCTTCAAGGATTATGAAGATCCGAATTCCGATCACCAGGAAATCCCTGTTGTTGGCAGTTATATTGCCGATATTTTCAATGGATCGGAGATCGTAGAGATCCAGAACGGTAATTTTGGCAAAATGCGAGATAAACTGTGTGCCTATCTCCCGCAGTATCCCGTGCGGATCGTCTATCCGATTCCGCACTGCAAATGGATCACATGGATCGATCCGGACACAGGCGAACAGCGCGGCCGGCGGCGGTCGCCGCGAAAGGGAACTATTTATGACGCGGTGCCTGAGCTCTTTAGAATCCGGTCTTATCTGGAGGACCCGCACCTGACGATTGATCTTTGCCTGACTGATATGGTAGAGTACCGGCTGCAGGATGGATGGGGACGGGACGGAAAACGAGGTTCTCATCGCTATGACCGGATTCCCACCGCTATCGTCCATGAACTCAGGATCAGGGATAAGAGCGACTACCTGGCGTTTGTACCGCCGGATCTTCCTGAGCCGTTCACCGCGGCGCAGATGGCGGCGGCAGCCGGACAGCCGGGCAGAGCCTTTTCAGACACGGCGCTGCTTCTGACAGAACTGGGCATTCTTAACCGGATCGGGAAAAGGGGACATGCCTATCTGTACCGGATTGGAGATGCATTCCGGGAAGCAGATGCCACTAAAAAGCTCACGGAGTATAATAACACAGCAGATCACGATTCCTTCAAGGCCTGACCGGTGACAGCCCGGGATCAGCCTTCTGCGGTCACTATACACGAAAAAGAAAGGACATTATGGCTCATTATCAGGATATCGGAGAACGCTTTATTCGTTACGCTTCCATCACGACACAATCAAAGGAAGGCGTTGCAGACACGCCTTCCACAGAATGCCAGCGCGATCTGGCGCGCCTGCTCACGGAGGAGCTTCAGGAAATGGGCGCGGCGGATGTCTATTACGATGAAAAACACTGCTATGTCTACGCCACTATTCCGTCCAATCTGCCGGTCACGGAGGAGATGCAGGATGCTCTTGCACTGCGGACGGACACAGCGCAGAAGCGCCGCGAGAATCTGGTTCCAATCCTTGGCCTCATGGCTCATATGGATACTTCCAACGCGGTTCCGGGTCTGAAGGTATCTCCCCGCCGGATCAGAAACTACGATGGCGGGGATATTGTGCTTGGAGATGGGACCTATACGATATCTCCGGAGCAGTACCCATCCCTTTCCGGGCACGCCGGAACGGATCTGATTGTCGGGGACGGTACCAGTGTACTGGGAGGTGATGACAAGGCGGGAGTCGCTGCCATCATGGAGACAGCAGCCTTTCTCCTGCAGCACCCTGAGTATGCACACGGCACTGTCAGGATCTGCTTCACCCCGGATGAAGAAGTCGGAAACGGTTCGCGGGATCTCGATCAGAACCGATTTGCCTGTGATTACGCTTATACAGTGGACGGCGGCGACCTCGGAGAACTGCAGTACGAAAACTTCAATGCTGCCTCCGCTGCTGTCACCATTCACGGGATCAGTACGCATCCGGGCAGTGCTTATGGAACGATGATCAATTCTCTCCTTGTTGCACAGGAATGGATCGGCATGCTTCCTGCGATGGAGACTCCTGCGCACACCCGGGATCACGAGGGCTTCTACCATCTGGAAGAGATGCATGGCACAACCGATGAAACTTCGCTGGAACTGATTCTGCGCGACCACGACCGGGAGCGCTTTGAAGAGCGAAAGCGGTATGTGAGGAAAATCACGGATACGATCAACCTTCGCTATGGCGCTGGAACCGTGGAAATGACTCTGCAGGATTCCTATTACAACATGAAGGAAAAAATCGAGCCGCATCCGCAGCTCATCACGATTCCGAAGCATGCCATGGAAAAGCTTGGAATCACGCCGATCATCGCCCCGATCCGCGGAGGGACAGACGGCTGTGTTCTTTCCTACCGCGGCATTCCCTGTCCGAATCTCGGAACAGGAGCTTACAATTTNAGAATTTTGAATGAATTTGCGGAGTATCAGATCGATGACTGAGGAAACTCTTCTGGCATCCGTCGATCCTGCCGGCCCGGCACCGGAGGACGGAGAGCTGAGACAATATTATTTCATCCGGAAAATGCAGGAGTTCACACAGAATCGGGAGAAGGTACTGGGACGGAAAATGACCGCCTGCGTGGTTACCTTTGGATGTCAAATGAACGCGCGGGATTCTGAGAAGCTTTCCGGGATCCTGTCTCTTTGCGGTTTTGCCGTTCAGGACAGAGAGGATGCCGACTTTGTCATATACAACACGTGTACCGTGCGTGATAACGCCGATCAGCACCTGTACGGACGACTGGGACAGTACCATCACCTGATCAGGGCAGATCGCTCCAGAAAAGCGGCGATCTGCGGCTGCATGATGCAGGAAAAGTCAGCGGTGGAAAAAATCAGGCAGAGCTATTCCTTTGTCAGCCTGATCTTCGGAACCTATAATTTGTACTGTTTTCCGGAATATCTGTACCGGATTTATCACGGTGAGAAGCATGTCATAGAACTGTGGGACCGGTCGGATACCATAGCAGAAGAGATGCCGGTCAGGCGTAAATATCCCTGGAAGTCCGGGATCAACATTATGTTCGGCTGTGATAATTTCTGCAGCTATTGTATCGTCCCATATGTCCGGGGAAGAGAGAAGAGCCGGGATCCGGAGGATATTCTGAGAGAGGTGGAGCGGCTCGCAGCGGACGGCGTTGTCGAAGTGATGCTGCTGGGGCAGAATGTCAACTCTTATGGAAAGAATCTGGACACACCTGTTTCCTTTGCACAGCTGCTCGATGCAGTCTGCAAGGTTCCCGGCATCCGCAGAGTCCGTTTTATGACGCCGCACCCGAAGGATTTCTCAGAGGATCTCATCGAGGCGATCCGCAGAAATCCGAATGCTGCCCGTCACATCCATCTTCCTCTGCAATCCGGATCGGATCGTATTTTGCGCGCGATGAACCGTCATTACACGAAGGAACAGTTTCTTGCGCTGGCCCGACATATCCGCGAGGAGATCCCGGACGCTGCCCTGACCACGGATATCATTGTCGGATTTCCCGGGGAGACCGCAGCCGATGTCGATGAGACCATCGACGTCGTCAGGCAAGTCTCTTTTGACAATGCCTATACCTTTATTTATTCCATGCGCAGCGGAACGCCGGCTGCACGGATGGAACAGGTGCCGGAAGAAGAAAAGAAGCGTAATTTTGAACGTCTCCTTCTGACAGTCCAGGAAACCGCGAAAAAGCAGACCCTTTTGCTGCAGGGCAGGACATTTCCGGCGCTGATTGAGGAAGAGAATACCCAGGCAGAGGGATACGTCACTGGCCGGCTATCGAACAATATGATTGTTCATGTGCCCGGAGACGCCTCCATGATTGGCAAATTCTACACAGTCCGTCTTGATGACTGCAGGGGGTTTTATTATTTTGGCAGCAATCTTGGGCCGGCGTGATCCGGTCGCTTTCACATGAACAAGGATCGGCATGCAGTGCGCAGCCACTTCTTATGCGGCGTGGATGGCCGCAGCGCTTTGATCCGGTCAGGGGGAGGCAGTGGAAGCTTTCCCATAGGATGCCGCACATTTGCGGCTTGAGACAGAGGTATCATTTTGGCAAAAGAAGAAGTTTCCCCGATGATGAAACTATATCTTGAAACAAAGAAGCAGGTCCCGGATTGCATTCTGATGTACCGGATCGGGGATTTCTTTGAGATGTTTTTCGACGACGCAAAAACGGCATCGAAGGAGCTCGAGCTCACGCTGACGGGGAAAAACTGCGGTCTTGCAGAGCGAGCACCCATGTGCGGTGTTCCCTTTCACGCGGTTGATACTTATGTGACCAGACTTGTGAACAAGGGATATAAGGTTGCCCTCTGTGATCAGGTGGAGGACCCGAAGCTTGCCAAGGGACTGGTCAAACGGGAAATTACCCGCATCGTCACTCCGGGCACGAATACCGACATGCAATCGCTCGACGAATCCAGGAACAACTTCCTTCTGTCTATTTATTACGGACAGGGAAGCCACGGCGTTGCGGCGGCAGATATTTCCACAGGCGATTTCAGTGTGACAGAAGTGGATTCCGATCGGAAACTTCTGGATGAGATCATGAAGTATGCACCGAGTGAAATCATATGCAATGCCGCTCTGGAAATGAGCGGCATTGATCTGGGGGATCTCAGGAGCCGTCTTGGCATGGCTGTCAATCCGCTCGATGCCCATTATTACGAGGAAAATTCCGCCAGACAGACGGTTCTGGAGCATTTCCATGTATCCAGTCTCATCAGTCTTGGCCTTGATGATTTCCGCATGGGTACAGTAGCCGCCGGAGCATTGCTGCGTTATCTGTATGATACCCAGCTCAATGATCTGTCCAATCTGACTACCATCCGCCCATATCTTGCAAGCCGGTACATGCTCCTCGACAGTTCGACCCGCAGGAATCTGGAACTCACGGAGACCATGCGGGAGAAGCAGAAGAGAGGATCACTTCTCTGGGTGCTTGACAAAACCAGAACAGCAATGGGCGCGCGCCTTCTGCACCAGTTTCTGGAGCAGCCTCTCGTTGACAGGGAGGAAATAGAAGGGCGCCTTGACGCGGTAGACACCTTATCCAGGAGCAGCGTGGACCGCGATGAGATCCGGGAATATCTGCAGCCGGTCTATGACCTGGAGAGACTGCTCACAAGAATATCCTACAAGTCAGTGAATGCCAGAGATCTGCTGGCATTCCGGCAGTCGCTGTCGATGTTTGCCCCGATTCGTCAGACGCTGCGTGGCATTCTGGATGCGGGATCGTCAGATACGACAACCCCCGGCGAAGACAGCAAAAACGGCCAGACAGGCTTTTCACTTGTATCTCCGGTGAGAGGAGAGCTGCAAAGGCTGTACGATGAAATCGGGGAGTTTCACGATCTGGTAGATCTGCTTGGACGCGCCATCCCGGATGATCCGCCACTCACAATCCGCGAGGGAGGTATCATCCGGGACGGATATGATCCGGATATTGATCATCTTCGGAAAGCAAAGACAGATGGAAAACAGTGGCTCATGCAGCTCGAGGAAGAGGATCGGAAGCGCACAGGCATCAAAAATCTGAAGATCCGTTACAATAAGGTTTTCGGTTACTATTTTGACGTCACCAATTCGTTTCGGGATAAGGTTCCTTCCGACTATGTGCGCAAACAGACTCTTACAGGTTCCGAGCGGTATACCACGCCGAAGCTGAAGGAGCTTGAGGATACCATTCTTGGCGCGGAGGACAAGCTCAATACGCTCGAATATGATGCCTTCTGTGCCGTCCGCGATACCATCGGAGCGCAAATGGAAAAGATCCAGCGCTCGGCCAGAGCCATTGCCAGACTCGATGTGTATTGTTCCCTCTCACTTGTGGCAGAGCGGAACCACTATGTACGTCCGAAGATCAATGACCGCGGCGCAATCAGCATCCGGAATGGAAGGCACCCGGTAGTGGAGCAGATGCTGTCCGGAGAGTTTGTCGCAAACGATTGTTTCCTTGATAATCGGAAAAAGGCGATTTCCATTATTACAGGACCGAATATGGCTGGAAAGTCCACTTACATGCGTCAGGTTGCCCTGATCTCGCTGATGATGCAGATCGGCAGCTTCGTGCCTGCCGATTCTGCTGATCTTTGCGTGGTTGACCGCATTTTCACCCGTGTCGGAGCATCTGACGATCTGGGCAGCGGACAGAGCACCTTCATGGTGGAGATGAACGAGGTGGCAAACATTCTCCGCAACGCGACACCGCAAAGTCTCATCATTCTGGATGAGATCGGGCGCGGCACATCCACTTACGACGGGCTGGCTATTGCCTGGGCGGTCGTCGAGCATATCAGCAATAAGAAAATACTCGGTGCAAAAACTCTATTCGCCACGCATTACCACGAGCTCACGGAACTCGAGGGCAAGATGGACAACGTCAATAACTACTGCGTGGCGGTCAAGGAAAATGGAGATGACATTGTTTTTCTCCGGAAAATCATCCGTGGCGGCGCGGACCGAAGCTACGGCATTCAGGTCGCCAGGCTGGCCGGACTGCCCGATATGGTTGTCGATCGTGCGAAGGAAATCCTGAGCCAGCTGGTGGACAGCGACATCACAGAAAAGGTCCAGTCCATCGCCGTGAAGACTGGTTCCGGCAAAGAGAAAGTGACGCATTATGACGAGGTGGATCTCGGACAGATGACATTTTCTGCCACGGTTCGGGATGAAGACGTGCTGAAGGAGCTGAAGGAAATGAATCTCTCCGTTATGACGCCGCTGGATGCTTTGAATACGCTTTACCGTCTCCAAAATGAACTCGTCAACCGGATCTGACTGCCGCACCTGATCCAATGAGGCAGAAGGCTCCTGTTCCGGGAAAACTCATTCGGTCGTTTCCTCTCATAATGAAAAATATAAGCCGCAGAGAACGCGGTCTGGGTACATATGGACATTCATGTTCTGTCAGAAGACACCATCAATAAAATAGCAGCCGGCGAGGTCGTAGAGCGGCCTGTCAATGTTGCAAAGGAATTAATTGAAAATGCGATTGATGCAGGAGCTACTGCGATCTCCTGTGAGATCCGCGACGGCGGAACGACGATGATCCGGGTGACCGATAATGGCTGCGGCATCGAGCCTTCACAGATTACGAAGGCATTTATGCGCCATGCCACGTCAAAAATCAGCGGAGAGGAAGATCTGTCCCGTCTTTCCACCCTGGGATTCCGCGGCGAGGCGCTCTCCAGTATTGCCTCTGTAGCAGAAGTAGAGATGATCACCAAGACGCGCGACAGACTCACCGGCATACGGGCGGTCAATTCCGGACTCTGTCCCAACAATACAGATGTGATCCCGCTCGAAATCAGCGAGGTGGGCGCGCCGGATGGGACGACTGTGATCGTCCGGAACTTATTTTATAATGTTCCGGTTCGCAGAAAATTTCTGAAATCCACAGTTACGGAGGCAGGCTATATCAGTGATCTGATCGAACACATGGCATTGTCTCATCCACATATTTCTTTTCACTTCCGGGCAAACGGCCGGGAGAAGCTGCACACCTCCGGCAGCGGCAATATCCGGGAAATTATCTACCGCATATACGGAAGAGAGATTGCCAATACCATTCTGCCTGTTGATGTGGAGGATGAGGCCAGGGAGCTTAAGCTGTCCGGCTTCATCGGCCGTCCGGAAATCAGCCGCGGAACACGAAGCTTCGAGGTCTTCTTTGTAAATGGGCGCGTGTTGGAAAGTCCGGTGCTGTCCAGAGGCCTTGAATCCGGATACAGGACTGATCTCATGCAGCATCAGTTTCCCTTCGCGATTCTGTATCTCACCATGCCTCCCGCCATGGCGGATGTCAACGTACATCCCTCCAAAAAAGAGGTCCGTTTCTCGGACAGTCAGCGCATTTATGATTTTCTGGATACCGCTGTGCACCGGACGCTGCACAGGGAGGAACTGATCCCCATGGCAGATCTCCGCTCTGATGCCGAAATCCGAAAAGAAGAGGAGGCCTCACGGCATGAGTCGAATGCCCCGCATGAGGAGCCATTTGAAATAGCAGGAATCCCGCAGCAGCAGGGACTCGTATTCCAGGATGGCGGTGTGGTGACCTACAAAGCTCCGGAGAGTAACAGGCCTGATTCCATACCGGCGGTTGGGAGCGTGGAATCCATGCATGCTGGACACCCGACGCTGTCCGCTGCATCGGAGGAGGACAGACCTGCAGACAAAATCACAGAACAGATAAGCCGCGATGAAGTGCGTCCGGAACAGTCCGATCCAGGAGACCAATTTTTCATCGATCATCTTCCGGATCCAAGGCCTGTCCAAGCCGAATGCGCGCAGGAACCACGCAGAAAGGAGAATCAGACTATTTCTCCCCTGCCACCCGCACGGGAACATCTGCTGACACCGGAACGGGCAGAAACATTCCACATCGTCGGACAGATTTTCCGCACCTACTGGATCATTGAGACAGGGAAACGCCTTTTGCTGGTCGATCAGCATGCGGCGCATGAAAAGGTGCGCTACGAGCACCTGATGCATCAATACCGGATGCGTCAGCAGGAACCGGTTCCGTCACAGATGCTGATGCCCCCGGCTGTCATCACGTTCAGCGGGAAGGAAGAGGCCTGTTTTCTCGATCTGCAGACAATGCTCGCTTCCATGGGGTTTGAGACGGAAAATCTTGGAGGCGGTTCCTATGCGATCCGTGCTGTGCCGCTGGAATTATATGGCTCCAGCCCGGTTCCGCTCCTTCAGACGATCATCGACGAACATCTGAGCGGCAAAATGGGAGGCGACCCGCAGGATATTCTTGCACGAATTGCAACCGAATCCTGCCGGGGAGCTGTCAAGGGAGGCGATGCCTTGTCCGCGGAGGAGGCAAAAGCTCTCATCCGTGAGATGCTTACTCTTGACAATCCTTATCACTGTCCCCATGGCAGACCTACCTGCATTGAGCTGACAGAACAGGATATCGAACGGCGGTTTCGTCGTATTGTATAGGACAGACATGGTGCCGCAAAAAGCTCACGCACCGGCTGCCGCATTCGGCAAAACCGCATCCGCGGATTTTGCCTCAGCGGGGTATTAAGATGAAAAAGGAAATCAGCCAGACTTCCGGACGAAATTTCGGCCACATTCCGCCTCCGGACGGCAGTACACCGGACACAAGGCCGCCTCTCGTCATCATAGCCGGACCGACCGCAGTTGGAAAAAGTGAAGCGGCGGTAGAACTTGCCCTGCGCATCCATGGAAGCGTAATTTCTGCTGATTCCATGCAGGTCTATCGTGGAATGGACATAGGCACCGCCAAAATTAGTCCTGAACAGCGCAAGGGCATTCCACATTATCTGATCGATCTGATCGATCCCCGGGAGACCTGGAATGTTGTGCGGTTCCAGCAGGAGGCCCGAAAAGCACTTGCAGAGATATACGGGGAAGGCCGTATTCCCATTCTTTGCGGAGGAACCGGATTCTATATCCAGGCTCTGCTGTATGACATTGATTTTACCGCGATGCAGGAGGACCTGCCCCTTCGGGAATCCCTTCTTGCAGTGTACCGCCAGGATGGACCGGAGGCACTTCACGAACGGCTCCGCGCCGTAGATCCGGTATCAGCCGAAGCAATCCATCCGAACAATGTCAAGAGGGTGATCCGGGCTCTCGAGTACTACGCTGCTTGCGGAAAGCCTATATCTGCCCATAACGAGGCGGAAAGAAACAAGCCGGCGGCCTTCCGGACTGCCTCCTTTGTCCTGTGGATGGACCGCGAAACACTTTACCGGAGAATTGACGACCGGGTGGACCGCATGTTTGAGGAAGGTCTGACAGACGAGGTCCGCCGGCTGAAAGAAAAAGGGCTACGGGAGGCCGATGTGTCGATGCAGGGACTCGGCTACCGACAGATTCTTGCCGCGCTGGATGGAACCATCTCCATGGAAGAGGCCAGAGAGCGGATCAAGCAGGAAACCCGTCACTTTTCCAAACGCCAGATCACCTGGTTCCGCAGGGAACCGCAGTTCCAGTGGATCGACCGATCTGCTTATCCGGATACTGCCGCGCTGGTGGAGGAACTGGACAGCAGAGTCAGAGCAATCTTCGGACAGATGGATCTGCCCGGCAGAAAGGAATCATAAGCTATGTCTTTACAGAGCATCTATCAGGACCTTGGCATATCCGAGTCTGTACTCCATGCCGCGGAGCCGGTCCTTGCACATCTCGCACCGCGCTTCCATCAGGTTGACGAAATCGCGGAAGAAAACCAGTTAAAGGTTGTCAGTGCCATGCAGAAGGCGCATATCGGGGAAGCCAGCCTCATCGGCACCACCGGATATGGGTATGATGATATCGGACGCGAGGGGCTGGAGGCATCCTACGCCGCATATTTTCACACGGAAGACGCCCTGGTGCGTCCACAGATCACCTGCGGCACGCACGCACTGGCTCTTGCCCTGATGAGCAATCTCAGACCAGGCGATGAGATGCTGTCCGCTTCCGGCAAACCGTATGACACGCTGGAAGAAGTGATCGGTATACGCCCGTCAAGAGGCTCCCTTGCCGAGTACGGGATTTCTTATCGCCAGGCAGATCTGAGTGCTGACGGCCATTTTAGTTTTGAAAATATTCTGCACGAACTGACTCCGAAGACCCGACTGGTAGAAATTCAGCGCTCAAGGGGGTATCTGACAAGACCTACCTTTTCCGTATCCGAGATCGGCGAAGTGATCGACTTTATCCGCAGCAGGAGACCGGATGTCATCATCATGGTTGACAATTGCTATGGCGAATTCACGGAAAATATAGAACCTTCTGATGTCGGGGCGGACATGGTGGTCGGATCGCTGATCAAGAACCCGGGAGGAGGACTTTCTCCCACAGGCGGCTACATCGCCGGGACAAAGGAATGCGTGGAAAATGCAGCCGTCAGACTCACTTCCCCGGGTCTTGGCAAAGAAGTCGGTGCGACCTGCGACCTGCTGCGTCCTATGTTCCAGGGCTTTTTCTTTGGTCCGACGGTGACTGCATCCGCTGTAAAGGGCGCCATATTCGCCGCCGCGATGTACGAGAAGCTGGGATTTGATACCTTCCCCAGGTCCGAGGAAGTGCGCCATGATATTGTGCAGGCAATCACGTTTCACCGCCCGGACGCCATGATCGCATTTTGTCAGGGAATTCAGGCCGCTTCGCCGATTGATTCTTTTGTCACTCCCTATCCGGACGACATGCCAGGCTACGACTCACAGGTCATCATGGCTGCCGGTGCTTTTGTGTCCGGCTCGACCATGGAACTCTCTGCGGACGGACCAATGCGTGATCCCTATACCATCTACTATCAGGGAGGACTCACATGGCCGCATGCCAGATTCGGAATCCTGAAGAGTGTTCAGACCATGATTGACAGGGGAATTGTGACCCTTCCGCCTGAGCCTGCCTGCTAATGATGACAGAATACCTATTCTGTGTACAGGGGATTCATAACCTGTTCTGTGCGCAGGGAAATCATAATTGTGCAATTCCTTCAAATATCCTACAATAATGATTCAGGATCCTTCTGACTGCCCGGAGAGACAGGAAAGGTGGATCTATGACACTGGATGAAATGCCCTATGAGCGGTTTATGCGCTGCGGTGCAGAAAGCCTCACGGATGCAGAGCTCCTGGCAATTATCATCCGCACCGGAGCGCCGGGGCGGAGTGCAATGGAAATCGGACGGAGAATTCTGACCGAAGACGGACAGCATGAACCGGATCTGACGGTGCTGTACCGCACAGACCTGAAATCTCTCACGGCGATCTCTGGAATTGGCGAGGTGAAGGCTGTCAAAATTCTGTGCATTGGAGAACTGTCCAAGCGGCTTTCCATGCGCCGGGCCAGACCAACTCTGTGCTTTCGGGAGCCTTCTACGATCTATAAGTATTACGGGGAACAGCTCCGCCATGAGCCAAGAGAGCATCTGATTCTGCTTCTGCTCAATCACCGGCTGGCCCTGCAGCGGGAAGTGCATTGCACGATCGGGACTGCGGACACCACTCTGGTCCCATCACGGGAAATTCTCTCCACCGCGCTGCGGGAAGGCGCCGCCGGTTTTATTTTGCTGCACAATCATCCGAGCGGCGATCCGACGCCGAGCCAGGCTGACATTGCCGTGACGCAGGAGCTTGACCGGGCATCCCGGCTGGTTCATGTGATGTTTCACGATCATATCATTATCGGAGACACCTATATCAGCCTCCGACAGATGGGATATCTTGGAACCGGTCAGGAGGAGACCGGCACAGAACGGTAAATAATGGAGGTAGTATCTTGATGAACAATACGTTTGCCATCGATCTGGGCACAAATAATATCAAGATTTATAATGCGGCGACAGACAAAATCATGGTTCAGAAGAATATGATCGCCATCGAGAACAAAAAGAACATGATTGCATTCGGCGATTCTGCCTATGAGATGTATGAAAAGAGTCCCGCGAATATCCGCGTGTCCGGACCGATCACAAACGGTGTGATTGCCGACATCAACAACATGGAGCGGCTGATCAAGAGCTTTATAACCTATGAAAACAAGGGAGCTGTCCGTGCCGCGGACTATTTCATTGCGGTTCCTACTGACGTCACCGAGGTGGAGCGGAGAGCTTTTTATGATCTTCTGAAGGATGCCGGCATCAAGGCAAAAAAAATACTTGCAGTGGAAAAAGCAGTGGCTGACGGTCTGGGCATGGGAATCGATGTCAAAAATTCCCAGGGCGTCCTGGTAGTGGATGTCGGCTACGACACAACTGAAATATCCATTCTTTCCCTGGGCGGGATCGTACTGTCCAAGCTGATCAAGGTCGGCGGTCACGTTTTTGATACATCTATCGTCAATGCAGTCCGGCGTGAATACAATCTTGTCATTGGCTCCAAGACAGCGGAAGGAGTCCGCATCAGTTTCGACGACATCAGCAAAAATGAGGGAAAGGCAACCGTGTACGGAAGAGATATTGTAACCGGACTTCCTGTGGAGCGGACGCTGACCCACGAATTTGTTTCCCAGAGCTTGCAGGAGAATTTTCATACCATTGTTGACAATATCAAGGTGATTCTTGAGAGAACGCCGCCGGAGCTTTCCGCAGATATTTACCGCCACGGCCTGTTTATGACCGGCGGAGCCTGCCAGGAAGAAGGTCTCGCGGACGCCGTGGCAGAGGAAGTGCGGCTTCGTGTCAATATTGCTGAAAGCCCTATCAATTCCTGCGCTCTGGGTCTGTCGCAGGTAATTAAGAAGTCCAATTATCGCTCGCTTGCCTATACCATCGAGGGATTAGGAAAATCATGAGTCCGGTTATACGAAAACAAAAGGAAAAGTTTCATCTGCCACCCAGATACTGGCTCCTGATTGTATCCGGCCTGTGTGTTCTACTGATGTTACTGACCTACACAACACCTGTTATTGCCACGCCATTCTATTCCCTGGTAAGTTATGTTGTGGTCCCTGTTCAGGATGGGGTGACGGCAGTTGGCTCCTGGATGGTCGGCAGGGCGCAGATGATGCAGAAAATCTCTGATCTTCTGGCGGAGAACGCAGCACTGCAGGATCAGGTAGATGATTTGATTACCGAGAATACAACGCTGCAGCAGGAGCGCTATGAACTGACACGTCTCAGGGAACTGTATGATCTGGATGCGGAATATTCCTCCTATCAGAAGACAGGTGCAAGGGTGATCGCGCGGGATGCCGGGAACTGGTATCACAGTTTCGTGATCAACAAGGGAACAAAAGATGGCCTCGCCGTTGATATGAATGTGATTGCAGGCAGCGGGCTGGTGGGGAGAATCACAGCCGTCGGTCCGAACTGGGCCAGAGTGATCAGCATCATAGATGATCATTCCAATGTGAGCGCCATGATCCTGTCAACATCAGACAATCTGATTGTATCAGGTAATCTGACCGATTACGCCGAAGGCGTGATCGACTTCTCCAAGCTGAAAGACACCGCAGATCAGGTTGTTGAGGGGGACAAGGTTGTTACCTCCAATATCAGCGACAAATATCTGCCCGGCATTCTGATCGGATACATTAATTCAATATCTCCCGATGCCAATAACCTGACCAAATCCGGCACAGTGACTCCTGCGGTTGATTTCAGCCACCTCGACACCGTACTGGTGATTCTGGAGACCAAACAGCAGGTCCCGGATGACAATCATTCATGAGAAAACTTCGTACCTTTATCATTATCGGCCTGTTGATTCTGGCATGCTTTATTCTGCAGAGCTCTCTTTTCCGTGTTGTCACTTTTGGCGGCATCGGGCCAAATCTGATGATTGCGCTGGTCTGTTCGCTGGCACTGATGTTCGGCGATATCTATGGCGCGGTGATCGGATTTCTGAGCGGCCTTATGTGTGACATCTTCTTCAGCAGCAGCGGTGCGCTCGGGATGAATGCCCTGATTTATGCCATTACCGGTTTTCTTGCAGGCAAATTTGAAAAGCTTGTCTTTCCGGAAGATATCAAAATACCGACGCTCTGTATCCTGGCGGGAGATTTCATCAGCGGTTTCCTCAGTTTCTGCCTGAATTTCCTGATCCGCGGCAGGATGGTGCTGCCTTATTTTCTGGTCCACTTCCTGCTGCCTGAGATGTTATATACCTTTCTGATATCGCTGCTTCTTTACCCGCTCCTGCTGGTCCTGTATCGAAAGTACATGAGGCCGATCAGAGATAGTGAGATTAATTATGGCCGGAAGAAAAAACAAGTTTTCTGAACTGGCGTCGGGTTTATTCCGGCGTCTGAATATCCGCATCTGGATTCTTTGCGCAATTCTTGTCGTCATCAGCGGCGGATTGATTTCCCGCCTGTTCACTCTGCAGATTGTGAACGGGGAGGAGTATCTTGATAATTTTCAGCTCAAGATCCGCCGGAAACTGCCGGTAGCAGCAACCCGCGGCAACATTTATGATCGGAACGGGAATATCCTGGCCTACAATGAGCTTGCCTATTCTGTTGTCATCCGTGATACCTACGCGGATACAAATAAGGATAAGAATCTGAACCACACGGTGAGCCGCGTGATTGACATGATAGAAAAGAACGGGGACACCCTTACTCTGGATTTTGACATTGAGGTGTCCGGGAGCGGAGATTATGCCTATACCGTGGATGGCACAGCGCTTCTCCGGTTTCTCGCCGATATCTACGGCCATTCCACAATTGATGAGCTGAAGTATGAGGAGAAGACGAGGACTGCGGCGGAAGTGATTCAGGACCTGGCTGAGCGCTATCAGATCGGCAGTTCGCGGAAAGACGGGAACGGAAAGACTGTTTTTGAGGCAGGAAGCGGTTACACGGATGATCCGCGCAAGCTACTGCAGATGTGCGCCATCCGTTATGAACTCAGTCTCAACAGCTTCCAGCGGTATCTTGCCACGACTCTCTCCACAGATGTCAAGGACAGTACTGTTGCTGAAATTGAGGAAAGTGCGGATGAACTGCAGGGAGTCAGCATAGAAGAAGACACCGTGCGGCGTTATATTGATGGACAGTATTTTTCTCATATCATCGGTTACACCGGCAAAGTATCTACTTCCGAGCTCGAGGAACTAAAGAAAAAAAATCCGGAATACACAGCCAATGATATCGTCGGAAAAGCCGGCATCGAAAAGGCCATGGAGAGCAATCTCCAGGGAACCAAGGGTTCAGAGACTGCCTATGTCGATAACCTCGGGAATCTGATTGAGGTGACAGACCGCACCAATTCCATCGCCGGGAACGATGTATACCTGACGATTGACAAGGATCTTCAGGAGACGGCAACTGATATCCTCGAACGTCATCTCGCGCAGATCATTTTGTCCAAAATCCGGGATGTCAGAGAATACGACGCGGGAGCGGGCAGCAGCTCGTCCATTATCATCCCCATCTACGATGTATACTATGCTGTGATCGGGAACAGTATTGCCGATATCAGCCATTTTGACGCATCGGACGCATCAGACACCGAGAAGCAGGTCCAAAGTGCGTTTGAGGCATATCAGAGCAGCGTATGGGATCAGCTTAAATCTGAAGTAATGGAAAAACGGACTCCCTACAAGGATCTCGATAAAGAGTATGAAAATTACGAATCCTATATCGTGCAGTATCTCTATGACCATGAAGTCCTGCGCAAGGATCAGATTGATACAGCGGATCAAACCTATCAGGACTGGACCGTCAATGAAACAATATCCATGTCCGACTGGATCGAGTACTGTATCGCGAAAAACTGGATCGATGTTTCAAAACTCGACCTCACGGAGAAATACTCCGATTCCAGTACCGTATTTTCCGCAGTCTATGATTATATCGCCAAGAATCTGAAAAACGACAGCGGCTTTGTTCGGAAGGAGTATAAGTATCTTCTGCTTTCGGACGGAATTACCGGAAATCAAATCTGTCAAATTCTCCTTGATCAGGGTATTGTCACCCTGTCCTCAGCAGAAGAAGCTCAGTGGGAGTCTGGTTCAGAAAGCGCCTACACCTTTATGATCAACCGCATCACGAATCTCGACCTCACGCCGGCCCAGCTTGCACTTGACCCACACTCCGGGTCGATGGTCATCACTGATGTTAACACCGGGGACGTGCTCGCGATGGTATCCTATCCGAGTTACGACAACAACAAGATGAGCAATGGTGTCGACGCCGCATATTTCAAACAGCTTCAGAATGATCTGTCCTCCCCGCTGTTGAATTATTCCACGCAGCAGAGAACTGCTCCCGGATCAACCTTTAAAATGGTCACGGCAACAGCCGGTCTGAACGAGGGCGTGATTACTTCTGATACCATCATTACCTGTACAGGCACATTTACCAAAATAGGGGAACCATATCCGCACTGCTGGGTATATCCCGGAAGTCACGGAAGACTCAACGTGATCGGAGGTATCAAAAATTCCTGCAATGATTTCTTTTATGAAGTAGGATACCGACTTGGACTGAAGGGAGACACTTACGACTCTGACAAAGGCGTTGCAAAACTGAAGAAATATGCCGATGAATACGGACTGACCGATACCTCAGGAGTGGAAATCGAAGAATATGCCCCGAAGGTCTCAGACCAGGACGCAGTCCGATCAGCCATAGGGCAGGGCAACAGCGGCTATACCACAGCGCAGCTTGCCCGCTATGTCACAACCGTGGCCAACAGTGGTACCTGTTATAATCTGACCCTGATCGATAAAATCAATGATACCAGCGGCACCTTGATAGAAGACAACAAAGCTGCTGTCCGAAACACGATCACCATGCCTCAGGAATATTGGAATGATCTCCATGAGGGAATGAAAGAAGTGGTGGAAAGTAAAAGCTATTATGAAGATCTGGGTATCACGGTAGCCGGCAAAACAGGAACCGCGCAGGAATCCACCAGCCGGCCGAACCATGCGCTGTTCGTCTGTTATGCTCCGTATGACCAGCCAAAGATTGCCATTGCGTGCCGTATTGCCAACGGTTATGCCTCAGACTATGCTGCGCAGACTGTACGGGATGTCATTGCCTATTATTTTGGCCTTGAAAGCCGGGATGAAATTCTGACTGGCGGAAAAGGCGTTACTTCTGTAACAGTGGGAGATTAAACTTTCATGATGGAAGGAAACAGTAATTCCGAGGACGTGATTAGCGGCCTTCAGTTCAATGTGGATCATCCAAATCCCGGGATCCGGCGGGTGAGAAGACTGGGGTTCCGGCCTTTCCGCACTTTCCGGATTCGCTATTTTGACTTTCTTCTTCTGATTCTTGTCGCAGCACTGAATCTGTGCGGGATTGCTGCGATCGGAAGTGCGGAACCAGCACTGCAGTCGAGACAGACTGCAGGTATGGCCGCGGGGATGCTTCTGGCTGTGTTGATCTCCGGCATGGATTATCACCGGGTAATACGCTATTACTGGGGCTATTATATCCTGAACACTGTTCTTCTCTCCGCCGTTCTTCTCTTTGGAAGTTCCGGAGGAGGTGCACAGCGGTGGTTCGCGCTTGGTCCGATCCTGTTTCAGCCCTCTGAAGCGGCAAAGATATTATTGATTTTGTTTTATGCGCAGTTCATAATGAAATATAAAGACAAAATCCGAAGTTTTCCAATGATCGCCGCATGCCTTCTGCTGGCTGCCGTGCCTGCGCTGCTGATCTACGAGCAGCCTGATTTATCGACAACCATCATGATTTTCATCATCTTTTGTGTTATGATGTTTGTGGGTGGCATCAGCTGGAAACTGGTCCTGGGCGTTCTGGCGGTAGCGGTTCCTTCTGCAGCAGTTATTTTCAACGTCATTCTGCAGGAGGGCCAGACATTGTTTAATGAATACCAGCGGGACCGCGTTCTGGCATGGCTTCACCCGGAGGAATACAAGGATACCATTGCTTATCAGACGATGAATTCCATCATGGCAATTGGTTCCGGAAGACTCCTGGGAAAAGGGTATAACACGAATGAGATCAGTTCCCTGCTGAACAGCGGATATATTTCCGAATCGCAGACGGACTTTATCTTTACCGTGATTGGGGAGGAGTTTGGGTTTATCGGCACTTGTCTTGTTGTGATTTTAATCCTGCTGACTGCAATTGAGCTTTTTCGTGTCGCCATGCGTGCTTCCGATGTCAGCGGAAGAGTGATTGCTGCAGGTGTTGGTGCCTGGGTTGGATTCCAGGGCTTTATGAACATCGGTGTCGCGACCGGCGTAATTCCCAATACGGGAATTCCTCTTCCCTTTGTCAGTTATGGACTGAGCAGTCTGCTCAGTCTGTATATGGGGATTGGCTTTGTATTGAATGTAAATATGCAGAGTCACAGGCGAAAATACTAATTACATCGGGGGCATACCACAGCTATGAATATTGCACTCATCGCTCACGACGCAAAAAAGAAACTGATGCAGAATTTCTGCATCGCTTATCGTGGCATTCTATGTAAAAATGAATTGTATGCCACGGGAACAACTGGACGGCTGATTGAAGAGGTCACCAATCTTCAGGTCCACAAATATCTTGCTGGTCATCTTGGGGGAGAGCAGCAGATTGGAGCGCAGATCGAGCAAAATGAGATCGATCTGGTTATTTTTCTGCGCGACCCGCTGACGAAGGGTTCCCATGAGCCGGAGGTAAGCAATATCATCCGGCTTTGTGACATTCATAATATTCCGCTGGCCACAAATCTGGCAACGGCAGAGTTACTGATCAAATCCCTTGACAGAGGAGATTTTGAGTGGCGTGAAATTTACAAATAATCACCCAGCTTCATGGCTGAGACTACGCAGGATTCTATCTGTTTCCTGCGTCATTTTTTTAATTGGATTATCTGTCTCCGGATGTGGGAATAGTTATTCCATGCCATACCAGGCGCAAATGGATGACAGCACCTTCGGCATCGCTGCCGTGACGCCGCTCACAGCCGGAAGGAGCAGTGCATTTGCCTCCGGACTCTGTGTGGTGGAAAAGGATACTGATAATATAGATCTGGGATTTGCAGACTCCACGGCTGGAATACTGGCCGACCTGAGCCGGCAGAAGATACTGTACGCGAAGAATAGCTTTACCAAACTGTATCCCGCCAGCATGACCAAGGTAATGACAGCTATTGTTGCGCTGAAGCATGCCTCTACCGATACGATTCTCACAGCAGGAGAGGATGTGAACAATATGGAGTCTGGTGCACAGGTTGCTGGCATCTCCCCTGGAGATACCCTCACGATGGATCAGGCACTGCATCTCCTTCTGATTTATTCCGCCAATGATGCTGCCGTTGTGATTGCGGACAGCGTCGGTGGCAGCATGGATTCTTTTACGGAAATGATGAATGAGGAAGCAGCCAGCCTCGGGGCTACAGGCACCCATTTTGTCAATTCCAACGGCCTTCATGATGAGAATCATTACACCACACCATATGATATGTATCTCATCTTCCAGGAAGCTTTGCAATATGATCTCTTTAAGGAGATTATCAATATTCCTACATATGACACCATCATTCATGACGCATCCGGTGCAGAAAAAGAGTTACACTACAACAACACGAATCTTTATCTGAACGGCACCAAATCCGCGCCCACAGGGATCACCGTTGTCGGCGGCAAAACCGGAACCACCACAGCTGCAGGGCATTGCCTGGTGCTGCTTGCACGAGATTCGAGCGGGAATCCATATATTGGTCTTGTCATGCGTGCTGCGGATCAGGACACCATGTACACAGACATGAATACGATGCTTGAACTGATCCAGAATTAAGGATTGTATTGATCCTGTTCTGCTTATCAATGGGATCACAATTTTGATTTATTAAGCTCAGGATTTCATCCATATCATGCAGCCAGGAATCCCTTGTGCGTATTCACCCAGAGCTGAAACGGTTGTTTTTTAAATGCCGTTTTATTATAATTATTCTTATCAATCGGCAGGCAGCGCAAGGTTCTGCCGAAGCAAATGATTCAAGGAGGACATGTCCAATGGTTCAGCTCATCGTAGGGAAAAAGGGAAAAGGCAAAACAAAATGCTTATTGGATAAGGTCAACACTGAAGTCAGGAACATCCTCGGCAATGTCGTCTATCTGGATAAGGACACTGCCCATATGTATGAACTCAATAACAAAATCCGTCTGATCGCTGTCCCGGATTTCGGCATCAGCACGACGGAAGAATTCATTGGTTTTGTTCTCGGTATCATTTCGCAGGATCATGATCTGGAGCAGATGTATTTTGACAGCTTTCTGATCATTTCCGATCTGAAGGGCAAGGACATCGTCCCTGCGATTCGCCGGATCAAGGAAATCAGTGAGAAGTATGGCGTTGATTTTGTTCTCAGCGTCTCGATGGACGAATCTGAAATTCCGGAAGAGATCAAGCCTCTGATTGCCATTTCTCTCTGAGCCTCCGATCTTTCCTCATTTGTTGCAGTATTCCCTGAGCCCCGGGCTGCCCCGGGGCTCTTTCACACTACGGAGGGGCAGCTTTGTCAAACCGCAGACCGGAAGAAAGAATTTCATATGACGGCC
>ONQW01000143.1 GCA_900320025.1 uncultured Lachnospiraceae bacterium | reverse complement strand
CGACCTCGGCGCTCGACCCGGAGCTGATCGGGGAGGTTCTGGAAGTGATGAGGAACCTCGCTGCGTCGGGAATCACCATGGTCGTGGTCACCCATGAGATGGCATTCGCAAGGGATGTGTCGAATCACGTCATTTTCATGGAAAAGGGCAAAATTGTCGAGGAAGGCCCATCGAAGGAGTTCTTCGCCCATCCGAGGGAGGAGAGAACCCGTACCTTCCTGCGAATGGTCGGAAATCGCACCGCGCCAAATGGCACGGGGATTGTTTCATAGCACAGTTAACTGACACTTTGACAGACATGGGGCCGCGGAAGGGCGGCAGGGAGCAGAAAATGAAAAAACGTACCGTATCCATTTTGATGACAGCGATTCTTGCAGCAGGCGTGCTTGCAGGCTGCGGCAGTTCTTCCAGCGGAGCTTCCGGAAATGCTTCCACGGACGAAGCGGCTGCGCCCCAGGAGACGACGGCGCAGAGCAGCACGGAGGCTGCGGCGGACAGCACTGCGCAGACCGATGCATCGGCTGACAGCACGGCATCCGGGACGGCGGAGAACAGCGCGGCGCAGATTTCGGTTCAGCCGAACGGCGATGATCATCTCGCCAAAATTCTGGCCGCCGGCAAGATCACGGTGGCTACAGAGGGCGAGTGGTCTCCGTTCACGTATCACGATGCGGACACAAACGAGCTGGTTGGCTTTGATGTGGAGGTGGCGAAGGAAATCGCATCCCGCCTGGGCGTCGAGGCGGAGTTCAAGGAGGGCGATTTTGACGGCGGGCTCACCGGCGTGAGCCAGGGGACCTTCGACATGATGGCAAATGGTGTCGATGTCACGCCGGACCGGGAGCAGACGTTTGATTTCACCGATCCGTATGCCTACGATCATGCGGTTCTTGTCACGAAGAGCGATAATGAGTCGATCAAGACCTTTGACGATCTGAAGGGAAAGACGACGGCCAATTCCGTCGGCTCCACCTATGCGGCGATGGGCGAGCAGTACGGCGCCACTGTGGTCAATGTACCGACCCTCGGGGAAACCATGGAGCTGGTGCTGAACGGGACGGCGGACGCCACGATCAACGCCAACACCTCGGTGCAGGACTATTTCAATACGACAGGAGAAAAGGGCCTCAAGGTCGCAGCGACCGATCCGGAGACGACCTCCTATGCGATTCCGCTGAAGAAGGGATCAGACAATGACACGCTCCGGGAGGCAATCAACCAGGCGATCGCAGCGATGAGGGCGGACGGCACTCTCGCGAAGATTTCCGAGAAGTATTTTGGCGCAGACATCACGGCAGAATAAGGAGCGGGCGGAGGAAGGAAAGTCCGCGTCATGAGGCGGAGACCGCCGGACCCGGCAGAACAACAGTACAGGAATTCGAAAGACGCGCCGACATCGGACTGAAAAGGTTCGATGCCGGCGCGTTTGGCGTGATCACAATGTCTGCGCGTTATTCTTCCGAGCGCTGTAAAAAATAGCTGCGATATTGCAGCGGCGTCATGCTCTCATGCTTCCGGAAAACCTGAATGAAATAGCTGCTGCTGCCGAAGCCGCATCGCGCAGCGATCTCACTGACCGGCTGCGTGGTGCTTCGCAGCAGGGACTTGGCACAGGAGAGGCGGAGGGCTATCAGGTATTCATACACTCCACTGCCGGTCTGCTCCTTGAACAGGTGCGACAGATAGAATTTGCTGATGCCCAGTCTTTCGCAGACCCGGTCAAGCGAGATTTCCCCGGAGAGGTGTTCCTCGAGGTAATACACAGCGCTCCTGACAACAGGGGAAAGAGCCTGATCGCCCTTCTGCTGATGCCGCTTCAAATCGATGAGAAATTTCGAGCAAAGATCAATGATCTGCGTCGAGGATTCAATTGCCTGCAAAATAGGATCCCCCCGCCGGGAGCTGTCATATATCTGGTGAAACACATCTCCGATATCCTTGTCGTTCACATCCCAGTTTTCATCAATTTCAGACAGGTAGCCGTCAATACAGCTGCCTGAGAAGTGAATCCAGTAGAAGTTCCACTCCCCATCCGGCGCGCAGTAATAGGTATGCGGGTTCTCGCAGTTTATGATCACAGAGCTCTTTTCCGGAAGAAAGACCTCTTTTCCCTGATAACGGATGACGCCCTTTCCCCTCTTTGTGTAGAGCAGGAGGTGGCTGTGCAGATTGCTCCGGGAGATGACGCTGTACGAGGGTGTTGCCTCGTAGTGTCCCATGCACTGTACATACATATATTTCTGCCGGATCTCTCCGGAAGGCGTGAAATCCTCAGCCCAGGAATTTCCCTTCAGGCTGGAATAGGGAGTAAGGGTTCTCATTCTTCTCCTCCTCGTTTGTGACGTCTGCACAGCAGGCAATCTGCATAGCAAGAAATTGACATTTATTGCGCAACAATCGGCTACCCGGCGGGGCGGCCATCATAGTACGCTATGGTCAGAACACTGGAACCGGGCAATCAGGCGGCTGAAAACCGGATGAAAGGCGAAGATCGGAATCTGCCGCGTGACAGGAACAGTATACAATATGCCGGACGCATCCGGAGCAATATGTTTATGGCGAATACCGGTGGTATAAGTTTGGCCTGTGCGGGACAAATGTGTTTATGGAGAATGTCAGCGGTAAACGGCCAAACGGCAATGGTGAGCGACCGAATGGCGGAAAGCCGGAATATATGAAGGGAAGGTCTGAAGGTGGTGGAAGGGTGCCGCTTTCAAATCCACATGGATGCCGCGAAGGACGCGGCACGGAGGAATCACGATGAGAACAAGAACCGCACTGAGTGAGAAGTGGCAGTTTCTGGCTGATCCGGACGACAAGGGACTGCGCAGAGGGTACGACAGGATGCCGCTGCCGGAGCCGGAGGACGTGCTCATCCCGCATTCCTGGAATGTGGGAAACGGGACGGATGAGTATCGGGGGATTGGATGGTATCAGTATTCGCTGCATGCCGCGGAGGAGGACATCGGGAGGAGCTTCCGCCTCACCTTCGACGGCGTGTATCGGGACGCGGCGCTGTGGCTGAATGGTGTGCCCGTGGGAAAGCATGATGGCTCCGGATTCACCACATTCACCGTGGATGTCACGAAGGCAGTCCGCGCCGGCGCGAATCTCCTGTCGGTCCGTGTGGATAACCGGTACTCTCCCTATGCGCTGCCCTTTTTCGATCAGTTCGACTGGGCGGACGACGGCGGGATTTTCCGGCCGGTATATCTCACCGTGACAGACCGGAATGCCATTGACTACACGATGATCGACGCGCAGCCGGTCCTCGCGGAGCACGCAGGGCGTGTGGACGAGGGCCCGGCGGAACTTTCCTTCCGCGTCAAAATGCTGGAGGGGGCGGCAGCGGAAGCGGAGGTGTCATTCGAGCTTCTGGATGAGGGTAAGGTGATTGCGTCCGGCAGCGCGGCGGATGGAACAGCTGCACAGATCGCACATGTCCGGTACTGGCACTTCGACGCGCCGGAGCTGTATACGATCCGGCTGATCACGAAAGTCGGAGGAAGGGAGACGGACCGCGTCGAGAAGCGGATCGGGTTCCGCAGCTTCGTGACGGAGGGGCCGGATTTTGTGCTGAATGGCGAAAAGGTCCATCTGGTCGGCACCGAGTGGATGCCAGGGTCGGATCCGCGCATCGGCAACGCGGAGCGCCCGGAGGATATCGCCAGATTTCTGCAGATTTTGAAAAATACAAACTGCGTCTTCACCAGAGTTCACTGGCAGCAGGACGATTCCTTCTATGACTGGTGCGACGCGCACGGGATGATGGTGCAGGAGGAGATTCCGCTCTGGGGAAGCCCGAAGGAGCCGGTTTCGGACACCATGGAGAAGGCAAAGGCGCAATTCCAGGAGATGCTGCACTCACATTACGATCACCCTTCTATTGTCACATGGGGAGTCGGCAACGAGCTGGACGGTCAGAGCGGGGTGACAAAGCGGTACGTCGCGGAGGCGGTAGCATATTGCAGGAGTTTTGACCCGAACCGGCCGGTCAGCTACGTCTCCAACACACCTTGGATCACGCCGGACGATGCGAATACCCGCAGCGATATCCCGATGTGCAATGAATACATCGGCACCTGGCACCAGGGCATGGACAATGAGGAGAAGGTCGCGGAATTCCGGGAATGCAATGCCGGAAAGCCGATGTTTATCTCGGAATTCGGACTCTGCGAGCCTGCGTTCCCGGGAGGGGATACGAGGCGGGAGCGGATCTTCCTTGAGAAGATCGATATCTATCGGCGGCATGATGTGACCGGCTTTATCTACTTCTGCCTGAACGATTACCGGACCCAGATGGG
>ONQW01000077.1 GCA_900320025.1 uncultured Lachnospiraceae bacterium | reverse complement strand
TCCTCGGGAAAGATATTGGCACTGTCGACTGACCAGAAATCCTGCATCTCCAGGTTGACTCCCTGAGACACCATGTGCAGTTCCTTTTGAATATCCGTGGTCGTCAGCCCGGGCGCGAGACCGTTCTCCTTCATCACAGAAGAGAGCGTTCCTCCGGTGTTCAGAATCAGTATTGTCTTCTCCATCCGTCTCCTTACAACCTCCATCATGCAGCGCAGTCCGTCCCCACATCATGCGTGCGCGAGGAGCATAACAGGATACATGCGCCGGACGCACCACTAAAACAAGTGCACCATGTCACCAGACATATACGCCGCCGCGCCACCCAGGTACATGCGCTGTCCATACCATGAATCAAAAATGATGCCGCGGAGCACAAGGCTCCGCGGCACCATCCTAACAGCATCCTGTCTTCTCCTGCAAGTATGTCGTTTTCTTTCCCCGCTCTCGTCCTGAAAAGTGCCTCCTGCAGGGGTTCCATGGGCATCACCGCCATGGTACTGCAGGATGTTTCCTTCAGAGGTGCGGCAATTCATACCCATTCCTGTTTCCAGCGCGGCTTTATTTTGCTCCGGTCCCAAGGTACGCTGCACGCACTCTTTCATTCTTCAGCAGCTCCGCTCCCGTCCCCTGTATGGTGATCGCGCCGTTCTCGATGACATACGCATAGTCCGCGATCCGGAGCGCCATATTCGCATTCTGCTCCACCAGCAGCACTGTCGTCCCCTGATCATGGATACGCTGGATGATGGAAAAGATCTCCTGCACCACGATCGGTGCAAGGCCGAGCGAGGGTTCATCCATCATGATGAGGGCCGGATTTGCCATGAGGGCGCGGCCTACTGCCAGCATCTGCTGCTCGCCGCCTGACAGCGTGCCGGCGGGCTGCCACGACCGCTCCT
This sequence comes from uncultured Lachnospiraceae bacterium, assembly GCA_900320025.1. Taxonomy (GTDB): domain Bacteria; phylum Bacillota; class Clostridia; order Lachnospirales; family Lachnospiraceae; genus CAG-791. The sequence continues at coordinate 12,313 of ONQW01000077.1, read as the reverse complement.
TCAGCCGCGGGAACAGGGTATAGACGCGCTCCAGGTCCTCGGAAATATCATCCTTGCGGAGATAAGCACCGATCTTCAGGTTCTCCAGCACGGTCTGATCCGGGAATACATGCCTTCCCTCGGGGACCAGTGTGATGCCCTGCGACACAATTTCATCGGTACGTCTGCCGCGGATGTAGCTGTCCCGCAGAAGGATGCTGCCGCCGGAGGGCTTCACCAGTCCGATGATCGACCGCAATGTGCTCGACTTCCCGGCTCCGTTTGCGCCGACCAGTGTGACAATTTTGCCGTCCGGCACATCGAAGCTGATGCCGCGGACTGCCTCAATGCCGCCGTAGCGGATGTTCAGATCTCTCACGATCAGCATATCAGACCACCTCCTGCATGCCCAGATAAGCGGAGATCACCTTCGGGTCATTGGCCACCTGATCCGCTGTGCCCTCCGCGATCAATCTGCCGAAATCGATGCAGTAGATGCGGTCGGAAATACCCATGACCAGATTCATATGATGCTCGATCAGCAGAACCGTCAGGTGATACTGATCCCGGATTTTGCAGATGAAATCGGAAAGTTCCAGCGTTTCCTGCGGATTCATGCCTGCCGCGGGTTCATCGAGACACAGAAGCGTAGGATCCGTGGCGAGCGCTCTCGCGATCTCCAGTCTTCGCTGCATCCCGTAGGGAAGACTGCCCGCCGGGTAATCCGCAAATCCGTCCAGATTCTGATCGCGCAGGAGCTCCCAGGTTTCCTCCCGCATCCGCTTTTCCTCTTTGTGATTCAGACCGAACGTTGCCGTGAACGGGTTCTGCTTCGCACGCATATGCTTTGCTACCAGCACATTATCAAAGGCAGACTGTCCCGGGAAAAGGCGGATGTTCTGAAAGGTGCGCGCAATGCCGGCGCGGCAGATTTCATCCGGCGAGTGGTGAGTATTCTTTGTGTATTTGCCGGCGTTCTCTCCCGCATAGGATTTGGCAACACGTCCGGCCGGGCAGCCCTCCATCAGCGTCTGCCCTTGAAATTCGATGCGTCCGTTTGTCGGCTGATACACCCCGGTGATGCAGTTGAACGCAGTGGTCTTCCCGGCTCCGTTCGGCCCGATCAGGGCGACAATCTCTCCCTTTTTCACTTCCATGGAGAGGTTGTTGACAGCCACCACGCCGCCGAACTGCATGGTGAGATCCTCGAGGCGGAGCACTGTTTCCCTGGCTTCTTTCTGTCCGCTCATTGGCCTCGCACCTCCTTCTCCAACGCTGCTGCCGCTGCCTCCTCTCTTGCCCGGCGTTCCGCTGCCTCAGCCTTTCTCTTCTTTTTCTCTCTGACTGCAGCCGGAATGCCGGCGATCCGTTCCCAACTCAGTTCCCTGCTTCCTGTGATGCCGTGGTTCCAGAAGAGCACCACCACCATCAACAGGATGCTGAAGATGACCATCCGGAATCCGTTGCGAAGCAGCGGTACCCTGGCTGCCCCGAACGCCGTCCCGGCAAGACCCGGAAACAGATCGGAGAAGAAGTATTCCTTGTCAAGGAACCGGAGCCACTCCTGACTCCCCGTCACCAGAAAAGCGCCGATGATTGACCCAGATACTGATCCGATGCCTCCCAGCACGACCATCAGAAGGATGTTGTAGGTCAGTGCCACCGTGAACGTGCTTGTGACAGCCGAGCGCATGAAAACGGCCAGCAGGCCGCCTGCCACACCCGCAAAAGCGCTGGATACGACGAAGGACAGCTGCTTGGTATGAAACAGATTGATACCCATTGCCTCCGCTGCCACATCATCGTCACGGACCGCCTTGAACGCGCGCCCGTAGCTGCTGCGGATGAGCAGGCTCATGATCAGAATGCTGACGCCGCAAATGGCGACGCATTCAAAGATATTGGCAAATGGAGGAATATTGGATACGCCGTAGGAGGCGTTTGTGATTTTGCCGAGGCCGTCCCAGCCGAAGATCGCACGGATGATTTCAGAGAAACCAAGTGTCGCAATGGCAAGATAATCGCTCTTAAGGCGCAGTACCGGCCATCCGATCACATAGGCGATCACGCCGCAGATCAGCGCGGATATGGCGAGCGCTGCGAGCATCGGAAGCCGGATATCGTGAAGCCAGCCGGCCATTCCATAGAGATAATATATCTGATCTCTCATTTTCACCGGAATAGTCAGAATGCCGGTGACATACGCGCCAATGCACATGAAGCCCGCTGTCCCGAGTGAAAACTGCCCCGTGAAGCCGATGATCAGATTCATCGACACCGCGGCTACTGCATAGATGCAGCTCCGCTCAATGATTGTGATGGCATAGGAATGTGCGGTGGTATCTGCCTGCAGGATATCAAGGTAGATCAGAATGGCTGCGATGAGCGCCGCATCGAGAATCCATCGTATATATTTTTTTCGGTTCGCACTCACAGTGTACCTCCTCATACCTTTTCCACTGCCTTCTCGCCGAACAGACCGGAAGGTCTGACAAGAAGGATGATGAACAGCAGCACAAAGGTAAATGCATCGCTGAAGACGGAGTATCCTGCCGCCGTGATGGCGATCTGACAGATACCTACAATGAATCCTCCGATGACAGCACCCGGGATATTCCCGATTCCGCCAATGACCGCAGCGACGAAGCATTTCAGACCCGGCAGAGATCCGGAATAAGGCTGGACCGTGTTGCGGTCGGTGAAATACAGGATGGACCCGACTGCCGCCAGGGCACAGCCGATGACAAACGTCATGGTGATGATATGATCAACCTTGATGCCCATGATCCGGGCCGTCTCCTGATCCTTGGAGCAGGCGCGCATCGCCATGCCGAGCTTTGTCTTGTCCACGAGCATAACCAGAAGAATGGTCAGAATAATCGTGAGAATCGGTGCAAGGATGGTGACGCGTGAAACGCTGATATCTCCGAAGGTGTAGACGTGCTTGAGAATCGGAATCTGCGGATAGCTCTGCGGCATCGCCGTGAACAGATAATTCGCGAGATTTTCAAGAAGATACGACACGCCGATGGCACTGATCATGACCGACATGCGCGGTGCGCTGCGAAGCGGCCGGTAGGCCACCCGCTCTATCAGGACACCGAGAACCACCGTCGCGAGTATCACCACCGGAATGGCGATGAACCACGGAAGCACCGCGATCGAATAAATCATGAAGTACCCCGCCATCATAAACTCGTCGCCGTGCGCAAAATTGATCATGCGCAGAATGCCATACACCATGGTGTACCCGATCGCGATCAGGGCATAGGCGCCGCCCAGGGACAGACCATTGAGCAGCTGCTGAATAAAGTAAGAAAAAGACATATTTACCCCCATGCCGCATTTCTGCGGCACCAGCGCTGGAAAGATAGAACGCAGTTACTCCGGTCAGAAGCTGGCCGGAGTAATCAGATCAGGAATCTCGTGTGCTCAGTTGTCTACGGTTTCCTCACTCTGGAATGTCCATGCGCCATCCTTGATTGTGCAGATATAGGATGTATTCTTGATGGCATCGCCGTTCTCGTCGAATTTGTACGGGCCGCAGGCAAAGCCGTCGCTCGCATCCATGGAGGCAATGGCATCCCGGATCCTGGTTCCGTCAAAGGAATCCGCCGCCTCTATCGCATCCAGCAGAACCATGTATGCATCGTATGCTACCGCGTGATTGCCGACGATCGCATCCGAATCGAGGTTGGTCGCCTTGCGGGATGCATCCGCATTGATCCACTCCTTGAAGCCCTTGTCAAAATCTGCGTTGCCGCCTTCGGAGTAGAAGGTATCTGCCACCACACCGTTCGCATTGTCTCCGGCATCCTTGATCAGGACATTGCTGTACCAGGTATCACCGGCGATCCACTGCACGGACAGACCGAGATCAGCTGCCTGATTCAGCAGGAGCGGTGCATACAGGTAATCGGTGGGAGCGAAGACAGCCTTCACACCGCTGTTCTTGACATTGGTCAGAATGGCCTTGAAATCCGACTCGTTGGTCTGGAAGGTCTCAGCATCCTTGACTGTCCCGCCGAGTGCCGTGAACGCATCTGTAAAGGTCTTCACAAGACCGCTGGTATATTCGTTGCCGATGTTGTCGATGGTGGCGACCTCCTTATACCCGTTGTCATATGCCCAGTTCGCCATAACCTTGCCCTGGAACGGATCAAGATAGCAGGTGCGGAAATAATAATCATTGCCCAGCGTGACATTTGCGTTGGTGCAGGATGTGCCGATTGCCGGGATTTTCGCATCAGAGAAATAAGAGCCTGCGGCGATGCAGACACCGGAGCCGTATCCGCCGATCACACCGACCACGCCGTCTGAAATCAGCTTCTGGGCAGCCGTTGCGGCAACTGTCTTGTCGGACTGGTTGTCCTGCCAATCCAGCTTCACCGTGTAATCCTTGCCGCCCACCTTGACCGTCGGCCGGACCGAGTTCGCATATTCGATGCCTAACTCCTCCTGCGCGCCGCCGCCGCCGTTCTCGCCTGTCTTCGGCTCAAATATACCGACCGTAACCGAGTCTCCCGACGGCGCAGCTGCCGCCTGTGTACCGGCGGTGCCTGCCGTGGAGGTGGAAGCGGAACTTCCTCCGGAGGAACCGCAGCCCACCAGGCTTCCCGCAATCACACCTGCCAGCAGAATTGACATCAGATTCTTTTTCATAACGATCTCCTCCCCCGCCGCGCTGTCTGCAGCGATCCGCAAGTGACACTGGCTCTCTTCTCATCATGAAAAGGGCGCCGCACTGTCCCCGAAGGAACAGTGACGGCGCCCTTGCCGGTCACTTTGTCTCTCAGTCCGCCCGATACAGACTTTTGTCTGTTTCTGAGCAACTGTTAGACAGATGATAATCTTGTCAGAACCTTTTGTCAATGGATATGTATACACAAATACAGGTATTTTTATGGTGAGCTTTCTCCGCTGCCGTTTTTCTGCCGGTTCCGGCAGGACCGGCCATCATGCCGTCTCCGTGAGGCCCTCATGCTGCGCCTGAAGCTGATTTCCTGTCTGGCAGAAAAGCCGACATCATGATCTCTCCGTGAGGTCCGCATACTGCGCCCGCGCCGCCCTGAGAAAATCATCCGGCGCCAGCCGGATCTGCGCGCCGATCCGCCCGGCGCTCACGTAAATCTGCGCCTGCTGCCGCGCGCTCTCATCGAGTCTCGTCTCAAACTGCTTCTTCATCCCGATCGCCGTGCAGCCGCCGCGGACATAACCTGTGAGACCGAACAGCTCCTTCACATGAATCAGCTCCACGGATTTGACGCCGACGGACCTTGCGCATTTTTTGAGATCGAGCTCCGCCTCAATGGGAATGACAAATACATAATGGTTCCTGTCCGATCCCACTGCCACCAGTGTTTTATATACCATCTCATGCGGCAGTCCCAGCTTGTCGGCCGTCTGTACTCCATCGACAAATTCGCTGTCCGGCTCATAAGAAAAGTGCTCGAAGGGTATCTTCTCCCGCTCGAGAATCCGCATGGCGTTTGTCTTGACTTCCTTTTCTTTTTTTGCCATCTATATTCCTCGCAATTCCTCACAATCCATGAGCAGCCGCTGCATGAAAATAGCCCGGCCTACACCCGGATCACCGGTTTGGCATGCTCCGAGAGAATCGCCGCGCGCCCTGCTTTCCGGGCATAGACCGCATCGTATAATTCCGAGGCGAACAGGTCGGTCTGCAGCATCCGCTCATAAGGAGCCGGAATTCTGTTCCGGTCCCGTCCGAGCGCCGCGATCACCGGCAGCTGCCCCGACACCAGCGTGCCAATCAGATCCCCTGCTTTCCCCGCATCTCCGGAAAGACCGAGAAGCCGCACATATCCAGGCACGCGGAACACCGCAAGATCGCTCTTCCGGATATCCAGGAGAATGTGGAGCAGGGCACGCGACACTCTGGTATAGGTGAGATCCTTCGATTTCAGACGCGCTGTGAAGGCAGAAAAGCCCTCATATTCCGGCAGCGCGCGCCGGATTTTGTCCGCAAAATCCGGCGTGACATCGAGAAAATCATCCAGCGCCGGCGCTCCAGGCCGCGTGCGCTCTTCCTTCAGCACACTTCGGATCCGGTAATACAGCATGTCTGAAAAATCATCCGGACAGACCGCCGACGGATCTGTCTTCCTTCGTTCCTCCCGGAGCGCAGAGGCGGAAACTGTACTGATCCGCTTCACCGCGTGCGGCGTAAACCGGCATGCATCACTGCCCGCCCCGTTTTTTTCCGCGTTTGCGAAAGACATGTCCGAGGCATTTTTTTCCCGCATCGGAGCCCTGGTATCCGCGGTGCCAGGGTCAGTATCAATTGGAACGTGACGAATCGAGGTCACGTTCCTGCCCCCCTCCCGCAGACGCAGCACACTGAGAAGGTATTCCATCCCAAGCAGATCATTGGCCGTATCCGGCAGCCGGATGCCCGCGGTTTCCGCCGCGGCGGCACTCCTGGCCGCAGGATACGTCATTCCCTCCGCGAGACCGAATACCAGATCCGTCACTCCGCCAAGGCGGTTAAAAATATTCACCGCGCCGTCCGCGAAATACTCGGCGCTGGAGGCGGCGTACAGCACCGGCAGCTCCAGCACGGCATCCGCGCCGCCGGCAAGAATCTGCCGCACCCGGATCTCCTTCGGTTCCACCGCCGGCTCGCCCCGCTGCACGAAATCTCCCGACAGCAGCACGACCACCCGGTCTGCTCCCGTGATCTCTCTGGCCTTTTCGAGCAAATAGCGATGCCCCTCATGGAAAGGATTGCATTCTGCGATCACACCTGCGATCTTCACCGTCACACCCCATACCGCGCGTTCTGCGGAATCCGCCGTGCTTTTCCTTCCCCCAGATGAGCCGGAGACGCCGGCTTCTTCTGGCTCTCAGGATTTCCCCGGGTGCCTGTCCATCACCCCAGATGAACCGAGGACACCAGCTTCTTCTCGGTGTCATACTCCGCTTCCGTCAAACTGCCGTCGTCATACTCCACCTCACCGGACTGATTGTCATACGGATCATGGCGCAGATACACCATCGGCGGCTCGAACTGCTTCTGAAACGCCGGATTGGACGGAATCCGGAACGGATCAAGATTTCCGAGATAGTGGCGTCTTCTCTCCTCCCTGCCTGAGCGGAATGCTCCTCCGCCATAGGATGGATCACAGTAAAGCCAGCCCCACGGCGCCAGATACATCTGAGCCCAGTCGTGGCAGCCGGGCGGGCAGTCGTCAAACTCATTGCCTGACTGCCATTTTGCAGGAATCCCGACGATGCGCGCGAGCGTAATGAACATCAGGGCCTGCAGGCCGCAGTCTCCCTTCCGGTTTAACGCACAGTACTCGCCCTGATTCTCGATTGCAAAATAGGACCTCACATAGGAATAGGTAACTTCTTCTGTGATGTAGTCGTAGATTGCCTGCGCCTTCTCGAGCGGCGTCTCCAGCTGTCCGGTCAGCTTCTCCGCAAGACTCCGCATAAAGGGAGTGAACGCGATATGCGGCAGCTGCTCCGTGAGGTCCTCCGGCCTGACTCCCTCCGGAAGCGGTCCGTCCGGGCGCAGGACGCCGATCCCGCCGCATCTCTGTGCATCGTCTCCGGCTGCCCCAAGTGCCGCTGAGGCCTTCCGGTTCTCCTCCTTTGCCGTCTCCGACCAAAGATCATGATAGACCGGCGTGGATGTGAACTCGTATTCGACGAAGAACGGATGATTCTCCGTCATATTCTCCTCAAACAGAATCGTCCGCTGCGGCGCATCCTCCCTCGCCAGAACATAATGTTCCGACGATGTCCCGAGAATCCGTATATTGCTGACATAATCGCATGCACAGACCACCGGCAGATATACCTTCACATGTCCCGGGCGGAACGCGCTGTCCTCGATCTTCAGCGTAAAGCGGATGCGGAAGGTCCAGCTGTCCTTACCCTTCTCATGCATATCCCGCAGCGAGCACAGCCAGGTGCTCTCCTTCTCCGGCTCCGGATTGCCGCTCGTTCCCTGCGCCGAAGCGGCATCGCTGCCGTTCTTCTCCGCCGGGGGCACCGCACCGATCTCCTCCAGCAGCCTGCGCGTCTTGGCATGTGCCAGATCATTCCGCAGCGTCCCCGCGGTGCTGCTGATGAAATGCTCCTTCCCATGGACATAGATCCAGTCGATCCGTCCCTCATCCTGCAGACGCGCAAACTGCGCCTCCGTAAGACCCGGCAGAACGCCGCGCGCCTTCTCGAGGGCCTGCTCATAGGTGTACGGATAATCCGCTTCGAGGAACCGCGAAATCTCCCTCTCCACCCGGAGCTTGCCGCGCAGTGCCTCGCTGATATCCCTGCCAAGCCACAGGTCGATCAGTCTCCGCTCTCCGTCGAAATCCCCAGCCATCTTCCGGCTCAGAATGTCGTCCGGCAGATTTGTCCCCAGTGCTTCCAAATCCTGATAGTGAAATGGCTCCATGTCTGTTCTCCTCTCCATAACAAATATCAGACGTCTGTTTTGTCTGTCTTCCTGTCTGTCAAATGCCCGTCTGTTTTGTATTACTACTTTTTACTACTTTATCTGGCTGCATGATCTGGCTGCTTTTCCGGCGGCCCTGTCTTTCTGCCTGCATGTTCTGTCCGGTTCGCCTGCCGATATCCCAGTCCGGTTCTTTATCCCCCTCATTGGACATCCGGGAGGGTCTGCGGCGCGCTGCACGAGGCAGGAATGCGGGTTCTTTGTCCCCCGCATGAACATCCGGCAGGGAACTCACCTCAATACCTCATCATACACGCGGAGCACATTGCCGTAAAAGATCTTTTCGACCTGCCGGTTCGAAAGCCCTGCCTGCTCCAGCGTCTCGGCCAGCTCCGGCAGCACGGTGGCATCCATATCGTCATACCCGCCGATGCCGTCAAAATCCGACCCGATTCCGATGCAGTCCTCTCCGCCTACCTCAATGATATGCTTCGCGTGCCGCGCAGCCGCCTCGCACATCTCATGTCTCGTCCGACCCAGATTTTCTGCGAGAAAGTCCTTGCAGAAATTCAGGCCCATCACACCGCCGTGCTCCGCCAGCATCCGAATCATCTCATCCGTCAAATTGCGGCTCACGCCGCAGACCGCTCTCGCATTGGAGTGGCTTGCCACAAAAGGCCCCTTCACCGCAGCCGCGACATCCATAAAGCCCGCGTCCGAGAGATGGGAGACGTCCACCAGCATGCCGAGCTCTCCCATCCGCCGGACGAATTCCTGTCCGCGCGGCTTTAACCCATGATCATTTACGGGCTCGAATGCAAAATAATGCTTTTCATCCGGATAGTTCGGGTAAGCCAGCTCATTTTCATAGTTCCAGGTCAGTGTCATCATCCGGGCACCTGCATCGTAAAGCGCCTGAAGATGGTCCAGTGAGCCCTCGCAGCAGCCCCCCTCCTCGATTGTCATCAGCGCGGAGATCCGCCCCGCCTTCTCATTCTCCCGGATCTGAACTCCGTTCGTCACCTGCCGGATCCGATCCGCATTCGCTGCGATCTGTTCGCGGAATACACCGATCAGCCGCTGCACCGTCTCATAGGGTGCAAGATCTCCTGTCACCTTCTCGCTGTCACTGCGGTAAGGATCCTTGTCATATTCAAGGAAGTGATGCAGCTTGACGAACAGGCCGAAATTCTGGCACAGACAGTCTCCCTTTGTCAGTTTTTCAAGATCAATCATCAGATGATTGCGCCGAAGTGACTGATTGCCGCGGTCCCCGGACAACGTCGCATACCAGATGTCAGAGATCGTATCACAGTGCATGTCGATGTACTTCATGGTTGCCTATCCTCCTGTTTGAATGCCGGCGCGCTTCCCGGCCATGCTGTCCCGCATAGGGATGACTGCAGCTACAGAGGGTACAATAAACCCAATCCCCGCGCGGTTCAATGAAAATTATGGCAGGAACAGGATCATCTTGACAGCTTTTTGCTGCTGACGTATATTTGTATACAATTATACCAATTTGGGCGCCGTTTTCTGTCAGGGGTCTTCCCGGCATCACCCGGCACCGGAATCGGATAAGTAGAACCAGCTCCCGCGGCGTCCTTGTGGCAGCAGGCTCGGAGCTGGAAAAGCAAGCCGCGGCCATTCCGCGGAAGAGGAGGTTCGAATGAAAAAGGCAAACAGGTTCCTTGCCGGCGCCCTGGCCGGCACCATGTGTCTGTCTCTGGCAGCCTGCGGCAGCGGCTCGTCCGGCAGCGGCACAGGCAGCGCCCCGGCCGGAGCTTCCGGGAGCGAGGCAGCTGCGGACGACAGCTCCACGTTCAACACGCTCTACTCCGGAGAAGTGCAGACTCTGAACTACCTCACCACGAGCACGACCAATGACTACGCCATCAGTGCCAATGTCATTGACTGCCTGGTGGACTACGACCAGTACGGCAATATCAAGCCGGGTCTTGCCGAGAGCTGGGAATCGAACGATGACCAGACCGTCTGGACCTTCCACATCCGCAAGGGCGTCAAGTGGGTCGACAGCAAGGGTAAGGAAAAGGCCGATGTCACCGCGAACGACTGGGTCACCACGGCAAAATACGTCAACGACGCCGCTCATGAATGCGACAACCAGTACATGTACGACACCGGCGCCATCGTCAAGGGTGCGCAGGAATACTATGACTACACCGCTTACATGATCTCCAGCGACAATGGCACGAAGACGACCGATGAGGACGGCAACGCGATTGATCCTGTCCCGGAGGCGTCCGCGGATGACATCGGCGTCACGGCGCCGGACGACTACACCCTGGTGTACACGCTCGATCAGCCCTGCCCGTTCTTCCTGAGCATCGTGTCCTACACTTCTTATATGCCGGTCGCGCAGGCCTGCCTGGACGAGTACGGAGATTCCTTCGGTCTCGACAACGACAGCCTCTGGTACAACGGCGCTTACATTCTCTCCACCTACGAACCGCAGGAGAAGCACGTTCTGACCAAAAACGAGTCCTACTGGGACAAGGATAACGTGCACATCGGAACCATCACGAGCACCTACAACGCAGACGCCTCCTCCGTGGAAGCGGCCATGTACAAGAGCGGAGAGATCGACACCGCGAGCATCAGCGCCGATCTGCTCGACTCCTGGCTCAAGGATGATGCTGTCAAGGATCAGGTTCACGGTTCCCGCCCGGATGTCTCCTTCAGCTACTTCTACTGCTTCAATTTTGACCCGGAGTTTGATGCCGAGTACGAGCCCGACAACTGGAAGATCGCTGTGAACAACGAGAATTTCCGCAAGGCTCTGATGGCTGCGCTCGACCGTGTCAAGGCACTGACGGTCTCCGAGCCCTACAATCCGGAGAATCTGGTGAACAACACCATCACCCCTGCGAACTTCGCGTCGGCAGACGGAAAGGATTACACGCAGTTTGACGCGCTCAAGGATATCACCGCCGGCGACAGCTTCGATGCGGATGCCGCGGTCAAGTACCGCGATGCGGCGAAGGAAGAGCTGACCAAGGCCGGCTGCACCTTCCCGGTCAAGGTCCTGATGCCCTACAATCCGTCTGTCACCAACTGGGACAAGGAGTGCCAGGTCGTGGAGCAGCAGATGGAGAGTGTGCTCGGCTCTGACTTCATCGACATCATCGTTCAGGCCGGCCCCGATACCGGCTTCCTGTCCGCCGTCCGCCGCTCCGGCAAATATGCCTTCATGAAGTGCAACTGGGGTGCTGATTTCGCGGATCCGCAGACCTGGGCTGAGCCGTTCGGTGCGGACAACAGCTACAACTTCTGGGATACCTCCGAGGACGAGAATACGAAGAAGCTCTTCCAGGAGTACAGTGATCAGGTCGCGAAGGCCACTGCCATTGCGGACGACGACAGCGCCCGTTACGAGGCATTCGCCGAGGCGGAGAAGATGCTGATCGACCATGCGGTTGTGGTGCCGTTCTCCATCTCTGCAGGCGACGGCTATCAGGTTTCCAAGATCAACCCGTTCGAGGGTGAATATGCTCCTTACGGTGTGGTCAACCAGCGCTACAAGCTCCAGACGGTCCATGACAAGTCCATGAGCATGGATGAGTTCAACCAGGCCCTGAAGGACTGGGAAGCCGCGAGAGCCGCTTCCCTGGCCGGCGGCGCTTCCTCCGACGCTTCGGCATCCTCCACGGAAGCACCGGCAGAGGCTTCGACCGAAGCTTCCACTGCAAACTGAACGGCCTGAGGTAATTTTTCTCCGGTCTTTGCACAAATCCGGCAGACGGCTTGTCCGTCTGCCGGATTTGTTGTGCAGGCGACGAGCCAGAATCCATAATGAAAGTTTGCTTGCGAATTATGGCTTATGGCGACCGCTCATCATCGAGTGCGCAGCACGAGATGTGCAGGCGACGAGCCGGAAGCCATGAT
>ONQW01000041.1 GCA_900320025.1 uncultured Lachnospiraceae bacterium | reverse complement strand
CGCCGTCTCCTCCGGGATCTGAAATTGTGTGGTGCCGCTGATAATCTGCATATCTTTTCTCCGCTGAGGCAAAATCCGCGAATGCGGTTTTGCCGAATGCGGCAGCCGGTGCGCCAGCACCGTTGCTGCTGTTTGAAAGCGGCGTATCGACGCCGATTTCAAGCCTGTTCCCCGTGTCGCGCTTTTGCGGCAGCCGCGGGAGAAATACCCGAATGGGCTTTCTCCCGGATCGGGACATTGGTGCCATCGGCACCAATGTCCCTCACAGAAACATCTTCTCTGCCATATACCGGCCTTTCTCCGGGCTCCATCTGTAAAGACCGCAGAACTTTGCCTGAGAATCATAAGCCCTGACCCGCTCCGGCATCTCCGTGCGGACAGACCCGGCGATTCCCAACTGCTCCCCGGTCAGCGCATTGCCATTCCGGAGGCGGAAATCATCCTCCGGCGCAGTTTTCCCCGCCGGACAGTCCTGAAAGAAGGCGTCCACCGGCATCACAAGCGGGCGGATCAGATGGTAGGGATCCGCGTCGTCTCTGCTGACCAGCTGCTCAATTTCATCAAGCGTCCGCGCATCGGCAAGCCTGAACATGCCGACCCGCGTCCGGAGAAGATACTCCATCGCCGCCCCTGTGCCAAGCATCTGACCGAGATCCTCGCAAAGCGTCCTGATGTAGGTTCCCTTCGAACACCGGACGCGGAACCGCACCCGTGGAAGTTCCACGGACAGCAGTGTGATCTCATGAATCCGCACCGTACTGGTGCGCCGCTCCACCTCTATCCCCTGTCTCGCATACTCGTACAGCCGGCGGCCGTTCACCTTCCGCGCCGAGTACATCGGCGGAAGCTGCTCGTAGTCGCCGAGAAACGACTGCAGCGCCCTGTTTAGAACCGCCTCCTGCCAGGAAGCTGCCCGGCCCACATCTGATTCCACGAAGACATGCCGGGCCGACGCACCATAGGCCGGCTCTGTGCCCCGGTCCGCCTCCATCCCGGCAGAGCAATGCCGGACCGCCGCGCCGTGGGCCTGGTTCGTGTCCCCGCCCTCATCCCTCTCCGCAAGACGCTGAAGTTTTGAGACAACCTCACACTCCGGCATTTCCTCCAGCACCGTCGCCGAGGATGATAAATCCTGCGTGTCCGTTCTGATGCCAAGGCGGGCCACTGCCTCGTATTCCTTGTCGCGGTCCGCAATCAGATCCACCAGTTTTGTCGCATTACCAAGGCACACCGGGAGCACCCCCTCCGCATCCGGATCGAGGGTCCCGGTGTGCCCTATTTTTTTCATATGAAGAATGCCGCGCAGCCTTGCCACCACGTCATTCGAGGTATATCCCTTCTCCTTGCGGATGACGAGCATCCCGCTGAGTGCTTCCATCCTACTGCTTTCCGGCCTTTCTCTTCATCTGTATATCGATGCTGTCCGAGATATTGTTGATAATGTCATGATACAGCGCGTTGCATGTACAGCCTGCCGCGCGCTCATGCCCGCCGCCTCCGTAGAAACGCGCAATATCCGCCACATTGATGCTTCCGTCCGACCGGAGTGAAACCTTGTAGGTCATCGGCTTCACTTCATACATAAAAATCGCGCACTGCACGCCCTCGGTCAGCATCAGCTGGCTGGCAATGCCATCCATGTCCTTCGGACCGACATGATAGAACTCCATCGTCCGATGGTCAATCACGCTCACGATGCAGGTGCCGTTCCGGAACAGCATACTCTCCAGCAGCGCCCGCCCCAGAATCTGATTCTGAAGATAGGTTTTGCCGTAGAAGATCTCATTGATGAGCACACCGGGCTCCGGTGTCAGATGATGGCTGATCAGATCGCCGGCAGCCTCCATCGTGTGCCTTGAGGTGTTGGAATATTTGAACACACCGGTGTCCGTGATAATACCGATGTAGAGCGCCCTCGCCACCGGCTCCGTGATTTTCGCCGGATCGATCAGATCGTAGATCAGCTCACAGGTGCTGCTTGCCTCCGGCCGGATGTAATTGACGTCTCCGTCGCCCGGATTGCTCTCATGATGATCGATATTGATTTTGCGCACTGCCCTGTCAAAATACGGCTTTGCCCCGGCGAGCCGGTCCGAAGCCGTATCGAGATCGAAGAACACATCGTACCGCTCCACATCCGTGTGATAGTCGAAGCGGATCTGCTCGATTCCGGGCATATACCGCCGGATGCTGTCCTTCACATCCCCGGCAAAAACATCGATCCTCACATCCGGGAGCTGCTCCTCCAGATAGAGAGCCAGTCCCATCGATGCGCCGATCGCATCTCCATCCGGGTTCTCATGGCCTGCGATGCCAATCGTTCTGGCACCGCGCACTTCTTCGAGTATATTCAATCTGCCGCTCCCCCGTCTTCCGGCTGCTCGCCGCGCGCTGCCTCAGCAGCTTCATCCTGTGCAATCACCTCGTCGATCTTCTTCGACATGGCGACGCCATACGCGATGGAATCATCGAGGATAAAGGTGAGCTCCGGCGTATTCCGGAGATTGACATCATGCGCAAGCGCCGTGCGGATAAAGCCCTTCGCGCTGTTCAGCCCGTCGAGCGTCCGCTTTCCCTCGTCCTTATCCCCCATCACACTGAACCAGACCTTGCACGTCTTCAGGTCGGTGGCAACCTCCGCCTCCAGAATACTGACAAACGGGCTGACTCTCGGGTCCTTCAGATCATTCCGAATGATATCGGAGAGAGAACGGCGCACCTCATCGTTGATTCTTCTGTTTTTAACGCTGTTCTTCTTCATTGTTATACGTTATACCTCCATGCCGCGGGAGAGACTCCCGAATGGACTTTTCCCGAATCGGAGCGTTGGCGCCGTGCCTCATGCATGGTTCATCAGAGGGCTGAAGCAATCTCCTGCTTCTGAGAAAACAGGCGGAGCGTGCCGCTCTTCTGCCGCATCCACTCCGCCACTCTGTTTACGCGTTTGTGGCAGCTGCCTTTCTGGCTGCCTTTTCCGCCTCGGCCGCCGCTTTCCGCTGCGCCTTGATTTCTGCCGCTCTTTCGCCTTCCACCTTGACCATTTCGCAGCATTCCACCTGATCGCCGACAGCAATCTGATCAAAGCCCTCGAAGACAAGGCCGCACTCAAAGCCCTCTTTGACTTCCTTCACATCGTCCTTGAAGCGCTTCAGCGAAGCGAGCGTGCCTTCAAATATCTGCTTCCCATCTCTGGTGATACGGCACTTGCAGCCCTTTCTGACTACGCCGTCCAGCACAGAGGAGCCGCCGATATTGCCGACCTGCGACGCCTTGAAGATCTGACGGATCTCGGCATGCCCGATCACCTTCTCCTCGTAGACCGGTGCCTCCATGCCCTTGATCGCAGCCTCCACCTCGTCAATCGCATTGTAGATGACATTATAGAGATGGATATCCACCCCCTCGCGGTCAGCGGTTGCCTGCGCGACCGGATCGGTCTTCACGTTGAAGCCGATGATGACCGCATTGGAAGCCGCCGCCAGATCCACATCCGATTCGCTGATATTGCCGACGCCGCTGTGGATGCACTGCACCTGAATCTCATCATTCGAGAGCTTCAGCAGGCTTGCCTTCAGTGCCTCGACCGAACCCTGTACATCCGCCTTGATGATGATGTCAAATTCCTTCAGATTGCCTTCCTTCATCTGATTGAAGAGATCGTCAAGGCTCATGCGCATTCTCGTCTCTTCCAGAAGGTCTTCCTTGTGCTGGTTGCGGTAGGTTTCCGCAAACTGCTTGGCAGTCTTGTCGTCCTCGTGTGCCACCAGTACCTCACCGGCGCGGGGAGCCTCGGACAGGCCCAGCACCTCCACCGGTGTGGACGGACCGGCTTCCTTCACCGTCTTACCCTTATCGCTCAGAAGCGCACGAACCTTGCCCGATGCGGCACCTGCGGAGATGAAGTCACCCACATGCAGCGTACCCTTCTGGATCAGGACGTTGGCGACCGGACCGCGGCCCTTGTCGAGCCTTGCCTCGAGTACGAGGCCTCTGGCCTTACGGTTCGGGTTTGCCTTGAGTTCAAGAATGTCCGCCGTCAGGAGCACCGTATCAAGCAGATCGTCGACTCCCTGCCCGCTTCTCGCGGAAACAGGCACCATTTCCGTCTCTCCGCCCCAGTCGGTTGCCGTGAGACCATACTGCGTCAGCTGTGTTTTGACGTTGTCTATATTGGCGCCGGGCTTATCGATTTTGTTGATCGCAACAATAATCTCTACCCCGGCGGCTTTCGCATGATTGATCGCCTCGACGGTCTGCGGCATAACGCCGTCGTCCGCCGCGACCACCAGGATGGCAATATCCGTCGACTTGGCACCGCGCATACGCATCGCCGTGAACGCCTCGTGTCCGGGCGTATCAAGGAAGGTGATCTTTCTGTCCTTGACCTCGACCTGATAAGCGCCGATGGCCTGTGTGATGCCGCCTGCTTCCTTGTTGGCGACGCTGATGGCCTTCAGCTTCTCCTGGCGGGTCTTCTTGTCCTCATCAAAAATACCATAGGACATCGCACGGATGTAATCGAGCAGTGTCGTCTTGCCGTGATCGACATGGCCCATGACACAGACGACCGGCGGGCGGGGAACAAGCGTATCCTCCGGATCCTCGTCCTCCTTCAGAAGCTCCTCGATCACATCGACCTTCTCTTCCTTCTCGCACAGAATATCGTACTCGACCGCAATATTCTCCACTTCCTCGTAGGTGAGTTCCGTGTTCGGTGTCGTCACGCGGCCCTCGAGAAACAGCTTCTTGATGATATCGGCGTCGTGGATGTGCATCTTAGCCGCAAGATCGCGGATGGTGATTTTGTCCGGTACGCTGATGGTCCGGATCTTTTCCTCCGGAGCCTCCTCAGTGACCTTTTCAGGACGGATGAAACGGCCTGCTTTCTTCTGCCGGCTCTCCTCCTCGTTGTACATGTAGTCCTTGCGGTTCCGCTTGTCGCGCTCCTGACCGGCTTTTCTCCGGTCTGCGTCCCGATGCTTCTCCGCGTCCTTGACAAAGGTGTCTCCGTTTCCGCCCGGTGCAGGTCTTCCGCCAAATCTGCGGTTTCCGGCACCGCCGAATGCGGGCCTTCCGCCCTGACCGCCGCGGCCGGTGCCGGCATTTCCGTTGCCGCGGAAGCCGCCTTCCTGACCGCCGCGGCCCTGATACCCGGCACCGGGTCTGCCCGCGCCATACCGGTTCTGACCCTGGTAGCCGCCCTGACTGTTGCGGTATCCGCCCTGACCGCCGCGGCTCTGATACCCGCCGCCCTGACTGTTCCGGTTCTGACCGCCGCGTGTCCCTGTGCGGCTGCTGCTGACAGGCTGTCCGCCGTTTTCGTTTCTGCGGCGCACAGCCGGATCAATGATATACGGAATATCCTGCGGTCTTCTCACCGCGGAAACCGTCTTCCTGCCCTGCGGTGCAGCGGCGGATGACGTTGCGGAAGCAACTGCGCCGGCATGGCTTTCGCTCTCCGGCTTTCTGCTCTCCCCAGCAGGCTGCGGAGTCTGCTGCGCTGCCTGCGTCTCATTCTTTGCGTTCCCGTCCTTTGCTTTCCCGGTGTCTTCTTCGGAGCTGGCCTGTGCTGTTGCCTTCTGCTCTGCCGCCGGAGCAGCCTTTTCCTCCGTCCCGCCGGCCGCTGCCTTAGGAGCCTCGGCCGTCGTCGCTGCCTGAGGAGCCTCTGCCGTCGCTGCCGTAGAGACCTCCTTCACCGGAGCAGCTGCTGCAGTCTGCTCCTGCGAAGCTGCTGCCTCAGAAGCTGCGGACATCGCCGCCGACTCCTTCTGCTCCATCTCCGGCTCCGGCTTCGGCGCTGCCTTTTTCGGCTGCGGCGCCACCGGCTTGTGATAATCCACTTCCATCTGGGACGGCACCGTCTTCGGCCGGATGATATGGTGCTGCGGTGCCTGCGTGAACGTATTGCCGCGACGCTCATTTCCGGTCCCACTGGAATAGTTGTTATTCCGGCTGTTCTGTCCGCGTCCCTGTGCGTTTCCGGTATTCATGACAACATTCGGACGCCGGTTCTGCGGACGGTTCCCCGCATTGCCGGTCGTCACAATGATCACTCTCTTCTTGTGCGGCGCCGCCGGCTTCTCTCCTGCCTGGGCATTTGCGCTCACAACGCGCCGCACCTTTCTGACCTCTCCGGTTCCGGCCGGTTTCTTCTCCGCCGGAACTCCGGATACTTTTTTCTCAGGTGTCTGATCTCTGCTGGTTTCTTCCACCGGTGCTTCCTTTCCTGTCCTCCCGCTGAATTTCTGATCCAGAATAGCGACTGCGGAATCCTCGACACTGCTGTTTGCCGTCTTGGCTTCCACTCCGTTCTCATGCAGGCAGTCCAGAATCTCCTTGCTCTCCACTCCGTACTTCTTTACGAGTTCACTGATCTTCGTCTTCGCCATTCTGCCCTCTCTCATTGCTCCCGCTGCCGGATTCCAGCAGCTCCTTTATTTTCCCTGCAAACCCGGCGTCTGTCACTGCGAGGCAGGATCGCTCCGCCTTGCCGAGACAGTGTCCGAGCGCTTCCTTCGTGCTGTACCGCACAACCGGAATGCTATGGTATTTTCCCATATCCGCAAAATGCTTGCGGGTATTTTCTGATGCGTCCTCCGCAAGAAGGATCAGCCTGGCGCGGCCTTTTTTTACCGCTTCCTCCGCCTCGAATCCTCCGCTTCTGACCCTGCCGGCGCGTTCGGCAAGCCCCAGAAGAGACAGCACCCTATCCTGCATGGTTGCCCGCCTTTCCGGTGGGAACCGGGTGACTGTTCTTCTCCGGCTTCCGACCGGAGCCGGAGAAGGAGCCCACGCCTCCCGTGGCCTCCTGCTCCTCCTTACTTCCGGTCAGAGCCGTTCCTGACAGCTCTGACTGCAGGGCAAGAATCGTCTCCCTGCTCACCGGTACACCGAATGCGCGGGCAATCGCACCGCGCTTCACCGCCTTCTCCAGGCATGCAGGATCGTCGCAGAGATACGCGCCTCTGCCGCCGACCCGCCCGGTGCGGTCAACCAGAATCTGGCCGTCCTTTGTATGAACCAGCCGGATCAGTGCCTTCTTCTCTTTGCAGATTCCACATCCGATGCAGGTTCGCATCGGGATTTTTTTCGCCATAAACCTTCCTCAGCTGCCTGTGCGGCAGGATGT
Organism: uncultured Lachnospiraceae bacterium; assembly: GCA_900320025.1. GTDB lineage: Bacteria > Bacillota > Clostridia > Lachnospirales > Lachnospiraceae > CAG-791. Next base: position 4,806 of record ONQW01000041.1, on the reverse strand, counting down.
ATCAAGATGGCAGAACAAGCCAGACGATCTTGCGGCAGACCTCGTCAGGCCTCCGGTGTTTCCTGAACAGGCGCATCCGCCGTGCTCTCCGCATCGCCGTCTCCGTCAGCAGCTTCTGCCCCGCCGTCTCCGGATACCGCAGCGTCCTGCTCTCCCGCAGTTTCCTCATTTCCGGCCTCCGGATTCTCTCCTTCAACCTCCGTGCTGCTGCCCGTGCCTGCATCTTCCGATCCGTCTTCGCTCGTCAGTGGATTGCCATTCTCATCCACCGGATTGCCGTTTTCGTCGACATACTCGACTTCCCCTGCATCAATCGGGTTGCCGTTCTCATCCACCGGATTGCCGTTCTCATCGACGTATTCCGTCTCACCGTCAAAATCAATCGGATTGCCATTCTCATCGACCGGGTTGCCTTCCTCATCGACATACGTGACGTCATCCGCATAATCCTCGTAGCGGAAGCCCGGTGCATCCTTTGCCTGCGTTTCGCTCTTGATATCGATCTTGTACCCGGTCAGCTTCGCCGCAAGGCGCGCATTCTGTCCTTCCCTGCCGATTGCGAGGGAGAGCTGATAATCCGGGACGACGACCTTGGCCGTTCTTGCCTCCGGATCGGCGAAGACAGCGACGATCTTGGCCGGACTCAATGCGTTCTGAATAAAGTTTCCGGGATTCTCATCATAATTGACGATGTCAATCTTCTCGCCGTTCAGCTCGCTCACGATCTGATTGACACGGGAACCGTTGAGTCCGACGCAGGCGCCGACCGGATCCACGTTTGGATTGTGACTCCAAACCGCGATCTTGGTGCGGCTTCCCGCCTCCCGTGCGATGGACTGGATCTCGACTGTCCCGTCGCTGATCTCCTGCACCTCTTCCTCGAAGAGGCACTTCACCAGCTCCGGGTGCGTGCGGGACACCAGAATGCGCGGATTGCCGGAACCGCGGGAATCTCTCTGCCCGGACCGCACCTCCACAATATAGACCTTGATGCGGTCCGTCGTGTGCAGATATTCGCCCGGCACCTGCTCGTTTGCGGGAAGCAGGCCGTCCGCGCGTCCGAGATTGATGCTGTAGCTGTCGCCACTCTTGCGCTGCACGACGCCCGTGACGACGTGATGCTGCAGCTCCATATAATAGTTCAGGACCTCGCTGCGCTCCTCCTCCCGAATCTTCTGTGTGATGACATTTTTGGCATTGGTCGTGGCGATCCGTCCGAGGTTCATGCTGTTGATGGGCACCTTCACTGTCTGGCCGATTTCCGCATCCGGCGTGATCCGCAGGGCATCATCGAGGCTGATCTGCAGGAGCTTGTCCTCCACGTCGTCCGGCGTTCCGACGACTTCCTTGTCCGCATACACGGAATAAGTGCAGGCCTCGCGGTCCGTCACCACATGGATGTTGTCGACTTTGCCGTACTGATTGCGGCAGGCGCTCAGCAGTGCGTTTTCAATGGCATCGAACAAAATATTGCGGTCGAGGTGCTTTTCCTTTTCCAGCGCCTCAATCGCCTCCCTCAGCTCACTGCCGTTGTTTTCCTTTGTGTCCTTTTTCCTCGCCATTTTCCTTTGTCCTCACTTTGCATGATCAACCCCGGGCTGAGGCTGCTGTATTTCCCGTTCCTCTGTTCCTCCCGGGTGCCTCGGGGAGTCTTCGCTCTCCGTCAAAACTCAACCGCCAGCCGGATCAGGGCGATGTCCCTGCGCTGCAGCACGATTTCTTTCTCTGTCGTCTCTGCCTCTGCGGCTGCCGGTTTCTTTCCCTTTCGCCCGCTCTTTTTTACCGGATCAGGGCGCAGTGTGACCGACTCCTTGTCAAAACCCGTCAGAACGCCCGCGAGCTCGCGCTCTTTTGTTCCCTCCCTCGGCGCGTAGAGCCGGATCTCTACCTTCTCGCCGATGCTGGCTGCAAGATGCCTGTCCTTCGTGAGCGCCCGTCCGAGACCGGGGCTGGATACCTCAAGTGTGTACGCGTCTGAGATCGGATCCTCGCTGTCCAGAACATCGGACAGCGCCCGGCTTACCTTCTCGCAGTCATCAATCGTCACCCCGCCGTCCTTGTCAATGTAGCAGCGCAGAATATACTCCGTTCCTTCCTTTATATATTCGACGTCGTAGACACGGACGCCGCAGGCCTCTGCAATCGGTGTGAGGAGCTCCTCCACCCTTGCCGCAGTCTCTTGCGCTCTTAAAGGCATGCCCTTCCTCTCTCTTCCGCCACCCGGACGGAATCACCCGGCCGGCATCCCGGCCCATGATTCCTGTTTTCCCGTGACATAGAAAAAGTGGACTTTTTCAGTCCACTTTGCCAACTTCCTAAAACCATCTTTACGGTATCACGAAAATCAGCCATTTGCAAGGCTTTTCCGCGATTTTGTTGTTCTAATCCAGCGCGCGGATTGCTTCTGCTGCCGTATCGTAGTCCTCCGCAATCTGATGGAGCATCTCCATGAGCGCATCCTCGGACGGCTGCTTCCCGCCACGCACCGCCTCCGTCAGACTGCTCGCCGCATGTGCCAGATTGTCAAGGCCCAGATTGAGACAGACTCCCTTCAGCACATGCACCGACCGGAATATTGCGTCCAGATCTCCCGCCTTTGCCGCTTCCTCAAGATCATGGTAGCTCCTGTCCTCCAGAAACAGCCTGAGAAACTTCCGCACGTTGTCCTCTGAGATCAGTCTGCGCACCGCTTCATCATAATTGCCGCCAACCGCATCATAGCATTCTCTTAGTGTCATGTCCTGCGCCTCCTGTCCAGAATTTCCTGCCGTACCCGCTTATTATATCAGACGCAGTGCATCAGAAACCGTTTGAAACGAATATTGACTTATTTCAGAAAACGATCAAATATTCCCGCATTTCTCGCAAAATATGTTCCTGCCCATTCCTCGCAAGTCCGCTCCCCGAGCTATGGAGTGACACCCGGATGCACAACTGCACGGCCGCTTCTCCCGCGATTGGGCTATCTCTGCCCGGCGTCGCGCAGAAAGACAACGGCCTTTTTCGTCGCCGCCATCAGCGGTCTGTACAGAATCAGGCACAAAACAAAATTGCTGACACCATGCAGAATATCATATGGAATGCCTGCCACCCACCACGTGAACGCCATGCTCCACCCACCGACTGCCAGATAAGGAATCGAACACAGCGCACCGAAGCAGAATCCGAACAGAGCGGAGAAAACAGCATGGAACCAGTAAGAGGCATACCTCCGGGTAAAGTAAACAAACAGAATTTCCGCAGGCCAGATGTACAGATACATGATGACCCAGTTGTTTACTCCCCAGAAAGCCGTCTCCACCAGCGTAAAGGCGACGGACACTGCCAGAACCTCCAGTCCGAAATTCAACGTAAAAACCATAAACAGGAGGGTTACCAGTTCCACATTCGGAAGGAACTCCAGTGCCCGCTTGCTCACCTCAATCAGAGCCAGCATCATTCCCATCGCCGCAATGTCGCGGATGGTAAACCTTCGTTTCCTGCCGCCTCTCTCCCCGCCCCATCTGATTCTGCCTTGGCCCGTGCCCTGGTTCACGCCAGCCAGTCCGCCTTCAAAACGGTTCGCGCTGCTCTCCGTTTCCCTGCCCGGATCAGCAGTGATCCGTTTGCGATGGGCTCTGGATCCCAGGCGATTTGCGCTGCTCTGAGCTTCACTGTCCCTTCTCATAGACAAACTGGAAATCATCTCCGTCCGCGACCGGCTGGGAATCCGCGCCGTACTGTCCCACTTCCCCGTTCACATAGATGGACCAGTAAGCTTTATCCTTGTCATAATCCGCCGTCACACCGTTGATCGTCGTGATGTACAGGCCGTAATCGCTCTGGGTTCCTTCGTAGGAAAAATCTCCCTCCGCAGTCAGCTCATCCATGAGGCCGCTGAGATACTCCGCATCCGTTTTCCCCTGATATGATTTCTTATCCCCGTTGTTATCGACAACCTCAACCGTATATGCCTTTGTACCAGTCTGTGTCTTCGGCCCGAACTTTCGATAGACACACAGGAGCACTGCCAGCAGTGCGGCGATCAGAATCACACCGACAATGATTTTCTTCCCGCTGCCCTTCTTTTCCCCCTCCTGCTCCTGCAGATTCTTTCCCGCTTTGCTCTTTGCCTGCTCTTCCATTTTGACCTGAGACCTCTCTTTCTCTGTCTGTTGATGATTTTGCCGCAAAGGTGCCGGTACAGTAAAAAAGAAGGGCTCCCTCTGCGGAATGCTGCCGCACGGGAACCCTTCGAAATGGCAAAACAAAATCAGAGCAGTCCGCTCTGTACGGTCTGCCATGATTCGTGCCGCCAGGGTCTCGTGGCGATTGCACCGCTGAAGGCAGGTCTCCCGGCTGATGGACGGCTTTTCCGCATTTCCATGAAAGCTGCGGTCCTCACCCTCCAATCACGGTGACGAGTTCGTGCGGGATTCTCACCCGCTTCCCTTTTCACCGGGCCCATCCGGCCCGGCACCTTCGGCTTATTCAATGGCGACCATTATAACATTCTTTCCCGACAATGAGTAGAACAAAGAGAATTCTTCTGTTCAGGAACGATACTGCATTTCGAAGGAATATGGCTTCCCGCGGTTCAGCCTCCTTCATTTCCTGATTCCATTTAATATACACAAAGCATAACTTCAATGGATGAATCCATGATTTATTTGCACTTTCTATCGCCGTATTATGTCCCTCTGAGACAAAATTCGCGGATTTGTTTTTTCTGATACAGCATAGGTTGTGCCGGCTCTAAGGTTCCAGTCCAGATACCGCCGCCGTATCCGCGCAGGCCGCCCAATAGCGTGAATTCAATTGCCAAAA
>ONQW01000068.1 GCA_900320025.1 uncultured Lachnospiraceae bacterium | reverse complement strand
CTATACCACGAGGCCGATCCGGACAGGAGAGCAGGAGGGCAGGGAGTACCACTTCGTGACGGAGGAGCAGTACGAGGCGTTGCGCGATGCGGGCAAAATTGCAGAGGAGCGGAGCTATCCTTCTGTTTACGGAATCTGGCGGTATTTTACTGTGCTCACGGGACATGTGGAACTGGACCATTACAGCTACCTTCTGATCGGAACACTGGAGTCTTACCGGTCTCTCCGCCGCCGGTGTGAGGCGGCGTTATATTGAAGTGGAGGACGGCGAGCGGCTTGCCCGCGCGCTCGCGCGGGAGAGAAAGCAGGAGGAGCCAAAATATGAGGAGCTCTGCCGCCGTTTTCTCGCGGATACCGCGGATTTTGCGCCGGAGAAGGTGAGGGAGGCAGGAATCAGACCAGAGGATACCTTTGAGAACCGCACGGGACAGTTTGACCGGTGCGAGGCGGCGGTGCGGGAGAGAATTCTGCAGAAGATGCGGGAATAAAAAGGAAATCCTATTCGGACCCTCCTCCCGCGGATGCCGCAAAACGCGGCGTGGGTATGACCTGAACGCGGCACGGATACGCCGCATACAGGCCGACACTGGTACCGATGGCGCCGGTGTCGCGCGGATGCCGGAGAAATGCGGCACAGGTGTAGTATGAATCAGTTCAGCGATATCATCGGACAGGATCAGATCCGGGATCATCTTCAGGATGCCGTGAAATCCGGGCACATCTCACACGCCTATATTCTGAGCGGCCCGAAGGACTCCGGAAAGCATTTCATCGCGAATATTTTTGCGTCAGCAATTCTGTGCACGGATCGGCAGCTGGACAGCCGGGGAATGCCGGAGCCGTGCGGCAGCTGCATTTCCTGCATTCAGGCGGCGGCAGGCAGCAACCCGGACATCCTTTATGTGCGTCGGCAGCCAGACCGGAAGGGTATCAGCGTGGATGTGATCCGCGCCATGCGGGACGATGTGGTGACACTGCCGTATGCTGGATCTCACAAGATTTATATCATCGAAGATGCGGAAACGATGAATACGCAGGCGCAGAATGCGCTGCTGAAGACGATCGAGGAACCGCCGTCCTACGCAGTGATCATTCTCCTGGCAGATGGCACGGATCACTTCCTGCCCACGGTGATGAGCCGGTGCGTGACGCTGCAGATGCGCCAGGTGCCGGAGGAACTCGTTGTCCGGTTCCTCACGGAGAAGCTGGGTACTGAGCCGGCGAGGGCGGCCGCCTGTGCGAATTTTGCGTCAGGAATCCTGGGGCGGGCGGCAAAACTGGCCGCCGACGAGCAGTTCGACGCGGAAAGGCGGGAGGCCGCGGATTTTCTTGCCGGCATCGGTCAGAAAAGTTATGCGGATCTGGCTGACGCCGTAGCGCGCTATGCGCCGGCGAAGAAAAAGAGCGCCGCGGCGGGCGATGCAGCCGCGCAGGCAGCGCCAGAGGCACCTGGTATCGGCAGCATCGCGGACGTGTGCCCGCTGTGGTTTCGGGATGTTCTTATGATGAAAGCCGGCATGGATGTCCCGATTCTGGGGAAAGCCCGCCCGGGCATAACTTCCGTGGGGAATGCAGAAGGCGCAGTGGGAATCCATCTGATCTTTTCGGACCGGGCTTCTGAATTGAAGCGCATGGCGGACGCGCTGTCCTATGAAGCCATCGGACGTATCTGGGACGCGATTGCGGCATATCGGGAACAGCTCGCGCGGGGAACCGCGGCGGATCAGGCTATGCTTGTGCTGCTCACGGAGATCCGCGATCAGGTGCGCGGGAGTATGCAGCAAAAGCAGCAAAATAAGAGCGGCAGGGCGCGCTGATCTGAGGGTGGCAGATGTATGCGGGCAGTGCGCCGGGATGGACAAATAGAAATGGATGCGGTGTAGCTGCAAACGATCCTGCATCGTGTACCAGAGCAATGATGGAGGTTGATAGATGAACGAACAGGAAATTGAGATCCCAGGCTTCCGTGTGGAATCCTGCGGCAGTGAGATGAAGGTATCGGAGCCGCTTCCGGATGAGAATGCAGGGCGGCAGGGCGATGCGGCGGAGGCGGAAGCTGTGCCGGCGCCGGAGGAGATCGTGATTCCGGGCTTCCGCGTGGAAGCCCGCGAGGAGAAAAAGGTGATCATTGACGGCGGAGAGGTGCGCCTGTCCGCGTCCGCGGATATCGTGTCGGATGAGGCAGACGACGTTCCGGATGAGACGCCGGATGCGTCGGACACTATTCCGGATGAGACGCCGGATGCGTCGGACACTATTCCAGATGAGACGCCGGATGCGTCGGATACCATTCCGGATGAGACGCCGGATGCGCCGGATACCATTCCGGATGAGATGGACAACGTCGTGCAGAGTAAAATGCGCGACGACCGCGGCCCACACGGCAGTCACGCCGGATGGGACCGCGGCGAAGACCACAGCGGCAACGACACGGCAGAGAACGGGGAGAGTGGAAGCATCCCGGAGACACCGTCGCAGGTAATCGGCGTCCGTTTCCGCAGCGCGGGGAAGGTCTATTACTTCTCTCCCGGTCCGTGGAAGATCCGCCGCGGAATGCATGTGATCGTGGAAACAGCCCGCGGCCTGGAGTATGGCACGGTGGCAGGCAATCCACTCGTCGTGACAAAGAAGCAGTTCAGCAAGCCGCTTCGGACGGTGATCCGGGTGGCAACGCCGCAGGATGATGCCAGAAATGCCGGAAACCGGGAGAAGGAGCGGGAGGCATACCGCATCGCCAGGGAGAAGATCGAAAAGCATGGACTTGAGATGAAGCTGGTTTCTGCGGAATATACGTTTGATGGCAGCAAGATCATGTTCTATTTCACGGCTGACGGGCGGATTGATTTCCGCGACCTCGTCAAGGACCTCGCCTCCGTGTTCCGCACCCGCATCGAACTGCGTCAGATCGGCGTCCGCGATGAGACTCGCATGCTCGGCGGCTACGGTCCGTGCGGCAGGCCGCTCTGCTGCGCAACGTATCTGAATGATTTTATTCCGGTCTCCATCCGGATGGCCAAGGAGCAGAATCTGTCCCTGAATCCGGGCAAAATATCCGGCGTGTGCGGACGGCTGATGTGCTGCCTCAAGAACGAGGAGGAGACATACGAGGATCTGAACCGGAACCTCCCGGGAATTGGGGACGAGGTCCGCGGCGCGGACGGTTTTGTCGGCGAGGTGGAGAGCGTCAGCGTGCTGCGCCAGAGAATCCGTATTCTCTGCGATGTGGATGATGAAAAGGAGCTGCACGAATATGGCGTGGGAGAATTTGAAATTCTTCGGAAGCGCCGCAGAGGCGACCGCCGGCACAAGCTAACAGAGGACAGGGACGGCGCCGGACAGAATCGCGGCGGGCGGAAGCCGCTTTCAACTGTCGCGGCGGCCGTGGCGGCCAGACAGAAACAGGAAGAGGCGGAGCGGCAGAACCAGGAAGCGGCGCCAGACAGGCCGCAGGCACGCTCTGACAGAGCGGTACGCGCAGGAAGGCCGGAAAGAAATGTGACGGCTGGCATGAGCAGGCCGGAGCGGAGCGGCGGAGCCGACAGAATGGACAGGCCCGACAGACCGGATCGCCCGGACCGACCGGAGCGGAGCGGCGGAGCCGGCAGAATGGACAGACCGGACAGAACAGATCATCAGGATAGGCCGGCAAGACCGGACCGCGGCAGCCGCCCGGCAAGGCAGGACCGGCCGGAGCGAAGCGGTGGGCGCAGAGACGGCAGAGCGTACGACGGCCAGAGAACGGAACAGCAGGAAATGAGCGCGCAGGAACCGAATCCGCAGAGAAGGGATGCAGATCGCGCCGGCGCGCCGCAGCAGGGCAATCCGGACGGGAAAGGAGAACGCCCGCATCACGGCAGAAATCATCGGCGTGGACGCGGCGGCAGAGCAGAAGGCGATGGAATCTCTGGTAAGACCGGGAGAGCGGATTGACGACCTGCAGCGGAATCATCTCCGCATCATCCAGGACCCGGAGCGATTCTGCTTCGGCATGGATGCGGTGCTTCTGTCAGGCTTTGCCCATGCGGGACCCGGGAGCGTGTGCCTCGACCTTGGCACAGGTACCGGGATCATTCCGATCCTGATGTCGGCAAAGACGGAGGCGGCGCATCTGACCGGGCTGGAGATCCAGAGAGACAGCGCGGATATGGCGGCGCGCAGCGTGCGCCTGAACGGACTGGAGGAGCGGATCGATATCCGGGTGGGCGACATCCGCACGGCTGACAGGGATTTTCCACCGGCATCGTTCGATGTCGTGACGTCGAATCCGCCCTATATGATCGCGCATCACGGGCTGGCCAATCCGGAGGAGCCGAGAGCGGTGGCGCGGCATGAGATCCTGTGCACGTTCGGGGATGTGGCGCGGAGTGCGGCAAAACTGCTGAAGCCGGGCGGCCACTTTTATCTTGTGCACCGGCCGTTCCGCTTGGCGGAGATTATGGTCACGCTGCATGAGTACGGCCTCGAGCCCAAGCGCATGCGGATGGTTTATCCCTACATCGACCGGGAACCGAATATGGTGCTGCTCGATGCCGTGCGCGGTGGGCGCCCGCGCCTGGCGGTGGAAAAGCCGCTGATCGTATATGAGGCGCCGGGCCGGTATACGCAGGAAATTTACGATGTGTACGGGTATTGAATGCCACGGATGAAGATAGTGGGGCGCGGGAATGAATCGGCGTCAGGACGATGGCGCAGCGTGCAAATGAAACGGTCGAAGAAGATGCGATGCGGAAATGGAATGAGATGGAAAAAGATGGCGCAGCGCGGAAGATGGAAGGAAAGGTGACAGCATGTCAGGTACACTTTATCTCTGTGCAACGCCCATCGGAAATCTCGGGGACATCACGGAGCGGGTGCTCGAAACGCTTCGGTCCGTGGATGTCATCGCGGCGGAGGATACCCGCAACACGGTGCGCCTTCTGAATCACTTCGATATTCACACGCCGCTGACGAGCTACCATGAATTTAACAAGTATGACAAGGCGGAGGAGCTGATCCGCTCTCTTCTGGCAGGCAAAAATATTGCCTGCGTGACGGATGCCGGCACGCCGGCCATATCGGATCCGGGAGAGATTCTGGTGCGCCGGTGTATTGAGGAGGGAATCCGGGTGACCTCTCTGCCCGGTGCGTGCGCGCTGATCACGGCACTGACGCTGTCCGGGCGGAGTGCGCGAAGATTTTGCTTCGAGGGCTTTCTTCCGCAGGAGAAGAAGGAGAAGAAGCATGTGCTGGCGCAGCTGCGGACGGAGGAACGGACGATTCTGCTCTACGAGGCGCCGCACCGGTTGAAGGAAACCCTGCGGGATCTCGCAGGCACACTGGGGAAGGAACGAGAACTGACCATCTGCCGGGAACTCACCAAAATTTATGAGGAGGCGGTGCCGACCACCTTTGAAAAAGCCATGGCGTTCTATGAAACGCAGGAGCCGAGGGGAGAATATGTGCTCGTTGTGGCAGGTGCGGATCCGGACGCGGTCCGGCAGCAGGCGGCGGAGCAGTGGAATGCGATGAGCCTTGCGGATCATGTGGCCATGTATGAGGAGCAGGGCTTTGACCGGAAGGCCGCGATGAAGAAGGCGGCGGACGACCGGGGCATGTCCAGACGGGATGTCTATCAGGACCTGATGAAAAAGGGCGCAAAGAAGGCGTGAAATATTTGTAAATTGCCGAATTTCCGTTGTTTGCAAAATTCTTTTGTGGTATAACCAATGGCGTGGGTCACGCGTTAATTCATTAACAAATAGTTTGTTTTGGAGGTAGATACGATGGCAAATATTGATTTAACCCAGTATGGCATTACCGGAACTACCGAGATCGTCTACAATCCTTCCTACGAGCAGCTGTTCGAGGAAGAGACGAAGCCCGGTCTGGAAGGCTATGAGAAGGGCCATGTTTCCAATCTTGGCGCTGTAGATGTCTTCACGGGAATCTATACCGGACGTTCTCCCAAGGATAAGTTCATCGTCATGGATGAGAATTCCAAGGATACTGTATGGTGGACTTCTGAAGAGTATAAGAACGATAACCACCCGGCAAGCCAGGAAGCATGGGCTGCAGTGAAGGACATCGCGAAGAAGGAGCTTTCCAATAAGAAGCTTTATGTGGTCGATGCATTCTGCGGCGCGAACGAGGATACCCGCATGGCAGTCCGCTTCATCATGGAAGTGGCATGGCAGGCGCATTTCGTCCGCAACATGTTCATCAAGCCGACCGAGGAAGAGCAGGCGAACTTCAAGCCGGATTTTGTTGTTTACAACGCGTCCAAGGCGAAGGTTGAGAATTACAAGGAACTTGGCCTCAATTCCGAGACTGCCGTTGTCTTCAACATCACGTCCCGTGAGCAGGTCATCATCAACACCTGGTACGGCGGAGAGATGAAGAAGGGCATGTTCTCCATGATGAACTACTACATGCCGCTGAAGGGCATTGCCTCCATGCACTGCTCCGCGAACACCGATTACGAGGGTAAGCACACCTCCATCTTCTTCGGCCTGTCCGGCACCGGCAAGACCACGCTTTCCACCGATCCCAAGCGTCTGCTGATCGGCGATGACGAGCACGGCTGGGACGACAACGGCGTGTTCAACTATGAGGGCGGCTGCTATGCAAAGGTCATCAACCTCGACAAGGATGCAGAGCCTGATATCTATGGCGCCATCAAGAGAGACGCGCTTCTGGAGAACGTCACCATCGACGACAAGACCGGCGAGCTGGATTTTGCCGACAAGAGCGTGACAGAGAACACCCGTGTCTCCTATCCGATCGATCATATTGAGAAGATCGTCAAGAAGGTCAACGGCAAGTCCTCCGGACCGGATGCCGAGAACGTGATCTTCCTTTCTGCGGATGCATTCGGCGTTCTGCCGCCTGTTTCCATCCTGGATGCGGAGCAGACCAAGTATTACTTCCTGTCCGGCTTCACCGCGAAGCTTGCAGGAACCGAGCGTGGCATCACGGAGCCCACTCCTACCTTCTCTGCCTGCTTCGGACAGGCGTTCCTTGAGCTTCATCCGACCAAGTATGCGGAGGAGCTTGTCAAGAAGATGAAGAAGTCCGGCGCCAAGGCTTATCTTGTCAACACCGGTTGGAACGGAACCGGCAAGCGTATCTCCATCAAGGATACCCGCGGTATCATTACGGCCATCCAGAACGGCGATGTGGACAAGGCTCCGACCAAGAAGATCCCTTACTTCGGATTCGAAGTTCCGACCGCTCTTCCGGGAGTGGATCCGGCTATCCTCGATCCCCGCGACACCTACAAGGATGCTTCCGAGTGGGATGCCAAGGCAAAGGATCTGGCAGCAAGATTCCAGAAGAACTTCAAGAAGTATGAGGGCAACGATGCCGGCAAGGCTCTGGTAGCAGCTGGCCCGCAGCTCTGATGCCTGAAGAACAGGTAAATAAGTAATAAAGTCCCCGGCAGCGCTTGCTGCCGGGGATTTTTGGGTATTATGAACTCATGATACTTTGTATGCAATTCCTGATTCTGTGGCGGAAAAGGATAGGATATAATGAGATACAGGGTATTTGAGCAACTGGTTTCTGTCAGACATGACAACAACTGAGGAATACATAGGCGGAATATGATATGGGGCGCGGCAATGCCGCGCCCCTTTCATATTTCTGATAAATTTCCGCAAGACTTGTTTCCGGTTCCTATCCTGCTGCATTACTGTACCGTGATCTTCAGCACGCTGCAGGCAGGGAGCCGGAGGGAGAGTCCGGTGTCTGTCTTCTGGATGTCCTGGAACGCCTGCTTTGTCACGCAGTCCGGCTCCTCGAAGGTGTTGTGCGCGGTCATGGTGCCGTGAACGATCTCGCCGGTCACAGTCCGATCCGACAGGGACGCGCTGCCGCTGAACACGATGTCGATCGGGCAGGCATTCTCCAGGTCAAGATTCGTCAGCGTGATGGTGACGACGCCGTTCTTCTCGGAGACGGATTCCTGCACAGCCGGGAGGGCAAAGCGCTCCGCCTTCAGGAAGCCGTCCTCCACGCTGCTTCTGGCTGCGGCGCCTGTTCCATCGTCGATCTTTCCGGACAGAGAGGCGGTGTCGACGGAGAGTTCCGGGACATCGGACAGGCAGCTGTCCAGAAGTTCCGCGTCCTGGTGGTCCTTGTAGAGGTCGAATACCCAGTAGGTCGGTGTTTTCACGCACTGACCGCCCTCGGTCAGCAGCATGGACTGGAGCACGTTGATGGTCTGAGCGATGCAGGCCATACCCACGCGGTCGCAGTGCTTGTTAAAGATGTTGAGATTGATGCCGGCGATCAGGGCGTCGCGCATGGTGTTCTGCTGATACAGGAAGCCCGGGTTGGTGCCCGGCTCCACATCGTACCAGGCGCCCCACTCGTCGACGCACATGGCGATCTTCTTCTCCGGGTCGTACTGGTCCATGATGGCGCCGTGCATGCGGAGGAGGTCTTCCATGTGCAGCGTGCTCTGCATGGTCTTGTACCACATTGCCTCGTCAAAATTCAGCGCGCCGCCCTTGACCGTCCAGTCGTCCCCGATGATGGTGTAATAGTGGAGGGACAGGCCGTCCATGAAGCCGTGGAACTGCCGCGGCGCGTGGTCAAAGCAGGTGGCAAGCACGGTCCTCGTCCACTCGGCGTCGTCCACATTCGCGCCGACGGCAAGCTTTTTGAAGGGACTGTCCGGATTGTACTGCCGCAGGAAGCTCTGGTACTGGCGGTAGAGGTCGCCGTAATAGGACGGCCGCATGTTGCCGCCGCAGCCCCAGCTCTCATTGCCGACGGCGAACCAGTCCAGCTTCCAGGGCTTTTCACGGCCGTTGCGGCGGCGCAGGTCCGCCATCGGCGAGACGCCGTCAAAGGTGATGTACTCGACCCAGTCATGCATCTCCTGCACGGTGCCGGAGCCGAGATTGCCGTTGACATATGTTTTGCAGCCGAGCTGCTCGCACAGATCGAAGAATTCGTGGGTGCCGAAGCTGTTATCCTCGGTCACGCCGCCCCAGTTGGTGTTGATCATTTTCTTGCGGTTCTCTCTGGGACCGATGCCGTCCATCCAGTGATATTCGTCGGCGAAGCAGCCGCCCGGCCAGCGCAGCAGCGGAACGTGGATCTCCTTCAGCGCGTTCACGACGTCGGTGCGCATGCCGCGCACGTTCGGAATGCCGGAATCCTCCCGGACAAAGATGCCTTCGTAGATGCCGCGGCCGAGATGCTCGGAAAACTGTCCCTGAATCTCCGGCGCGATGTGCCCCTTTTTCACCCTGGTGTTGATTAGTAAAGTCGCCATAATACCCTCTCAGGAAATATATTTGTCATGTCCGCGCCGGG